>JBGOVH010000320.1:0-4358 GCA_041478005.1 Terriglobia bacterium
ATAAGGGGACCCGCAGATGCCAGCAATTTTCGGCCCCCGAAGTCCCGATCTGCTCCTCATATAGTTTACCGAACAGAGAGAACCGCTCCTGGTTAAAGCCTAAGCTTCTGCAGGTGTCGCGACTGGCCAGCCAATAGTCGTCAACCGTCTTGGCGGTTGCCAGTGATTCCTCAAAGCTGCGCAAGATCAGTTGGCCGCTCAGCATGCGGCGAAAGGCGCCGCCCACGAGGAGTCGCCGGGCAACCCCAAACTCGACATACCCGAGGTGTTGGATGCCAATCCAGGTCACCCCGCAGAAAAGAAGAATCACGAGCCCTTGGCCCCGGTTCTGCAGAAAACCTTGCATTAACGAAAAGGCAGCTCCCAGACCGCAAAGCCCGTAGAGCATCAAAGCCACACGCCGTGGAGTGAATCCCAGATCGAGAAGACGATGGTGGATGTGCCCACGATCACCTTCGAAAAGCGGTTGCTGACGCAGAAAGCGACGAACGACGGAGAGGCAGACATCCAACAGAGGAATCGCCAGCGTCATTAAAGGCGCCGTCATGCCCATAAGAGTGGCAGATTTCTGACTCCAGATCACTCCGTAGCAACCTAATAAGAAGCCAATGAGCAGGCTGCCAGAATCCCCCAGGAAGATCGACGCTGGATTGAAGTTGTAGCGTAGAAAACCGAGCAGCGAGCCAGCCAAAGGAATCGTTGCCAGGGCAAGCGGAATGTTCTTTTGCAGCAAAGCAGCAATGAAAGTCGTCAGTGTCGCAAAAAGCCCCAGGCCTGAAGCCAGTCCGTCCACTCCATCGATCAGGTTAAAGGCGTTCATGCAGGCAACCAGCCACAATACCGTAACGGGCAGTGCCCACCAACTGTCCGTGGGATGTCCTGCTACAGCCAGAATGCGAACTCCAGCCCAATAAGCCAGTAGCGCACCGGACAGTTGTCCCGCCAGCTTTTGCCAGGGCTTCAGGCCGATCAAGTCATCCAGCAAACCGGTGATGAAGATTAACCCAGCAGCCGGTAGCAGCAGGAGGGCCTGGTGAAGGTACTGGCTGATGATGACGCCCGCGTGCAATGGCGAGATCAATAGAAGCAAATAGGCGGTGACGTAAGAAATTGCGATAGGGACACCCCCCATTCGAGGGATGGGATCCTGATGGAGCTTGCGCCCACCATCGGGATGGTCCACCAAGCCAAGACGCCGAAAAGCATTCCGGCACAGGGGTGTCAAGACCAGTGAGAGAATGAAAGAGCTGAAAGCCAGCCAGAGAAGGGAATACATGTTAAGACAGTGGTTAGTTGTTAGTGGTAAGAAGCAAAGTCTAAGGTCTAAGGTCGAAAGCCCAAGGTTTTTAAACCAGTGACAAGCAGCAAGGGGTTAGTTGTTAGTGGTCAGTTGAAGAGTGGTGCGTTGTCCGCTGATCAATTCCCCCTTAAAAAGGGGGCGTAGGGGGATGTCCTGGCCGAGGGCCGATTAGTCCGTTCTACGGTTAGCTGATTAATTCCCCCTTAGAAATAGGGAAGCTGTGAAAAAGTTGTAGTAGCGACTTCAGTCGTTCCAGACTCGGGCTCAAAAGAAACGACTAAAGTCGTCACGACAAGCCGGGGTGTATGGGGGTTGTCCTGGTTTCCCATCCGTCATTCAATGTGTTTCCACTGAGAAAGAGTTGTACCAGGAGACCGTTTGGTATAACATTTCGTAATACTAGGGGTATGAAAGAAAGGGAAAAATGGCTAACATAAAAACTGCGATTTCACTTCAAGGTTCCCTCTTTGAGCAAGCTGTGAGGCTGGCTCGACGAATGAAAGTCTCACGTAGCCGGCTTTTTGCGCTCGCTTTAGAAGACTTTATTCAGCGCCGCAACAATCAGCTTCTGCTTGAGGAAATCAACCGGGCGCACATGGATGAACCCGATCTGGAGGAAAAGCGAACGATTCAGAAAAATGCGACGGATTCAACGCCGTATGGTCAAGGGGGAATGGTGATTCATCAAGGAGAGCTATACTGGGTTGATCTCGGCGACCCGCACGGTTCGGAACCCGCCCAACTTCACCCCTACATCGTCATTCAAAACGACCTGTTTAATGAGAGCATGATCCGCACCGTGGTTGTTTGTGCTTTGACATCGAACCTGCGGCGCGGCAAATCGCCTGGAAACGTTTTACTACAGCCTGGAGAAGGGAACTTGCCAAAGCAGAGTGTGGTCAACGTGTCGCAAGTCTTCACGGTTGATAAACAAATGTTAGTGGAGAAGATAGGATCACTTTCCCGGAAACGCATCAGGGAGATTCTTGATGGACTTCAGCTTCTAACCGAGCCACGCGATATTGATTAGATGGAGTGCGATTGAAATGCTAAGCGAGGCAAACCATTGGACCGCTGGAGCGTGACCACGTTGAATATCGATCAGGACATCGGTGTCCACCAGGTACATAGTTCACGTTTCATTCCGTCTTTCGGCGTTATTCCGAAGACGGCGAGCATGTTCCTGGCTGTCGGCGATGTCGGATCTTGATCCTATGAGTCCCTCAGATTGCCAGTAGTCAACCAGCTCTGCGCCGGTCTTGGGATTTGTTGCTACATGACGCCCGGTTAAGAGCAGCCGAAGAACATATTCAGACAAGGTGAGGCCCAGTTGTTTGGCTTCAGATGACAGCTCATCTTGCAGCTCTTGGGGTAGCTCAACTTTGAGATTCATCGGCTATCTCCTTTGAGCGTATTATAGGGCATTTCCCCTTCTCATCATCAAACTAAGTGGGTCGTTGAGAAATAAGTTGCGCCAAAAATTCCCTTCCTTGGTTAAGGAAGGGGTGAAGGCTTCTCAAGCCTTCACCCCTCCTCAGCTGAGGAGGGGAGCTTCCACCAGGTTATTTCCGAACAACGCCTCTGACGGTCCGCCGCTGAAACAAGTCTAATCCTATGGATATCTCGTGTAGAATAGCCACGGAGGTAGGCCATGGTCAGAACTATTGAGGCGGTCATCGATGAGCAAGGGAACGTGCGCCTACTGGAAGCTGTCAAAGTGCCAGCGGCGCGGCGGGCACTCGTAATGATTTTGGATGATGAACCAGCGACGAACATTCACGAAACGGCACTGCTCAGTGAACGGGCACTCGCCGAAGATTGGAATAAGCCCGAGGAGGACACGGCTTGGTCTCACCTGCAGCCGGAATAATAGTACTCGTCCCATTCCCATTTGGCATCTGCGAGGGGACCAAAGGTGGTTGATTTTTTTCATCGGATTTTGCGTGAGGAAACCACGGAGCTATGTCGATTTACTCGCCACGCGAGGTGGCATCCTATGAAACAGATGACTGAGATTCAAGCCGTCAGCTTGGTACGGCGCATTCGGGACGAGCAAGCCAAGCGACTGGCAAACAAATCATCGGTCGAGGTAATGAACTTTTTCAATCGTGCCGCAGAACGAGCACACAGAAGGGCAAGTAGGCTCCGATTGACTCGGGTATCTACCATGATCGGCCGGGGACAAAGGTAACAAGAAAGTTTTGGAGACTTGCCGACCACTCGCCACTAACCACTGCTTTTTCGCCTGAAACCAAGCACCTGACACCTGTTCCCCGCACTGACCACTATCCACTTGCCACTAACCACTGTTTTCTCAAGACGATGTCATTTTTCAAGTAATTGGGCATAGACATCATCCTCGGTGTTGCCCCAAATCCGATCAAGTGCGATCTGACTCGCATTCTGCCAGAACTGGTTATCATCTTCCGACAGAACGGTCACTAACACTTTTGCACCTTCAGGGAGGTCGACCTGCTCTAGGAACTCGATTTTCCCTTCGCGGATGACAGCCCGCACTGTATTCAGCATTCTTCATGTCTCCTTGCGATCACACTCTGTATTGTAAAGCAACCCTCACACAGTGCGAAGAAGAATACATGCCTGCATCTCAAGCCGACCTCCAACCGCCTTTTCCTGTCCTTTGTGTGTGGTGAGAACTCTCCGCCTGCGGTGAAATCATTTTGGGAATCCCCCTTAAAAAGGGGGCGAAGGGGGATGTCCTTCTGGAGTTTTTCATTCGGCAATATTCGACCTTGAACCTTGAACCACTAATCACTGTTTTGCACCAACTACGGACAGCGGACGACGGACAACGGAGTTTTTAACCGACCACTTGCCACTAACCACTGTTTTCCTCACACCTAAAACCTCGAACCTCACACCTGCATTTTCTGCTCCTCACCGGTGAAATATTCAGCTTTATTCTGCCTTCTTAATTCTGGCTTCTGAATTCTGTCTTCTGTCTTCTGGCTTCGTTCACTAACCACTTGCCACCAACCACTGTTTTCCTAGGTTGAGATCTGCTCGTAGGAGAACTTCGGGATCTCGGCGCGCTCTC
>JBGOVH010000255.1:0-4937 GCA_041478005.1 Terriglobia bacterium
AGATGCAACGAACTGGAATGCAACCGCCTTCAGCCCAGTGACACGTCTCTATTACGTCATGGCCCATGAGAAGTGCGTCGTTAAGCTTTCACCCGACAGTCGGAAGACAGAGCATCCCCAAGAGGAACCCGGGAAGAAATACCTGCGTGCGCTCGATATTGAGACCGGAAAGATCGTTTGGGAGAACCCGCAAATCGGACCGACTGAAGGCAAGAGAAACGCAGGAGTGTTGGCGACGGCCGGTGGAATCCTACTCTATGGAGATCCGAGCGGGGACTTTGTGGCCGTCGATGAGCGAGATGGGAAGACGTTGTGGCATTTCCCAACCAACGGGGAGAGCAAGGCCTCTCCGATGACCTATGCAGTCGGCGGGAAGCAGTTTGTCGCACTCGCGGTCGGCTCGAATATCATGTGCTTCGGTTTGCCGTGAGAGATTAAGGAAGTCCTTATCTCAACCAGGACGAAATCTGAATGAAGACAAAGGTACCATCCGGATTACTCAGCATCACCATACCGCTCATTCTGACACTTGCTATTGGAATATTTCCTCTTAGCCGAACACAAAAGGGCTCAAGCCAAGAGTGGCGCTACTATGGCGGCGACTCGGGTGGGAGCAAGCACTCTCCCCTGACCCAAATTAATCGAGAAAATGTGAATCGGCTAAAGGTCGCTTGGGTTTTCCATACGGGAGATATTCCACCAGACTCGATGTCAGCGACGTTTGAATGCACGCCGCTCGTCGTTAATGGGGTCATGTATGTCATCACAGCCTTTTCAAAAGTGATTGCTTTGGAGGCGGAAACTGGCAAAGTGCTCTGGACTTTTGATCCAAAACTGGATATGAGCAAGCGGTCCTACGCCTTCACCAGCCGCGGTGTGGCTTTCTGGGGGAATGGAGTCGAAAAACGAATCTTCCTGGCGACGTTGCAGGGAAGCCTCTTTGCCCTCGACGCGCGGAACGGCAAGCCTGTAGCGAGTTTTGGCGAGAGTGGCTCCGTTGATCTGAAGACCGGCATGATTCCCGACGGGCCGGATCGGTTCTATGGCGTGACTTCGCCTCCGGTGGTTTATCGTAACCTGGTCATTACGGGTTCAAACGTTCCGGACAGCCTTCCTCAAGGACCGAGCGGCGATGTGCGGGCCTTCGATGCCCGCACCGGAAAGATGGTCTGGAGATTCCATACAGTGCCTCACCCCGGGGAATTTGGCAATGACACGTGGGAACCAGATTCCTGGAAGGATCGTGGCGGGACCAATGTCTGGGCTCCCCTGAGTTGTGATGAGGAGCGGGGCATTGTCTATCTCCCTGTCACCGCCGCCGCTGAAGATCGCTACGGGGGCGACCGGAAAGGGGCAAACCTTTTTTCCAATGCCCTGGTGGCCCTGGACGCTCGCACGGGGAAGCGTCTCTGGCACTATCAAATCGTGCATCATGATTTGTGGGACTATGATCTGCCCGCCCAGCCCAACCTGATTACCGTGCATCGGAATGGACAGTCAATTCCGGCGGTGGCTCAGATTACCAAAATGGGCCTGCTCTTTGTCTTTGACCGGGTGACAGGACAACCTC
The DNA here is from genome assembly GCA_041478005.1 of Terriglobia bacterium. Classification (GTDB taxonomy): domain Bacteria; phylum Acidobacteriota; class Terriglobia; order Versatilivoradales; family Versatilivoraceae; genus JBGOVH01. Next base: position 1,571 of record JBGOVH010000255.1, read on the forward strand.
TTTTTGACACTGAAGAACGCCCGGTGCCCGCCAGCGAGGTGCCAGGTGAGCAGGCCTGGCCCACGCAGCCGTTTCCGGTGAAGCCGCCGCCTATAGCCCGGCTGGGCATGACGCCGGATGAGATCACCGGCGTCACTGCGGAATCTCGAGCTGAATGTCTGGAGATTCTGAAGGACGCCACGCTGGGGAAGGCCTATCAGCCTCCCGGCCTTCAGCGCACGATTATTTTTCCAGGCACCATGGGCGGCCCGAACTGGGGAGGAGCTTCGTACGATCCGGTTTCCAATTTGCTCTTCGTCAATTCGCAAGATACCGCTCAGATGATTCGTATGATGAAGGCACGCGAAGGCAGCCGGTTGCCCTACGTGCCAGCAGGAAACGCCTTCGGCCGTTTCTGGGATTCCAACCACTACCCCTGTCAAAAACCTCCCTGGGGAACTCTTACGGCTATTGATGTCGATCAGGGCACCATTCGCTGGAAAGTGACGCTCGGGATTGTCGAAGCATTGGTGGCCAAGGGGATTCCTCCTACCGGGACTTCCAACCTAGGAGGCTCCATTGTCACTGCCGGTGGTTTGGTTTTCATTGCCGCAACCAATGACCGCCGCTTCCGAGCTTTTGACAAGGAGACCGGAAAGGAGCTGTGGGTGACAAAGTTGGACGCCAGTGGTCACGCCACGCCCATGACCTTCATGGGACCCAAAACAGGCAAGCAGTTTGTGGTGATTGCTGCGGGAGGTGGAAGCCGGTACAACAAGACTCACAACGATGCCTTGATGGCGTTCTCGCTCTTTCCTGAAGGGCCGGACCGGCCTGCAAGAATTCTGAGTTCGACAGAAACCAGAGTCATCTCGGCTGGACCAGGACGCGAACCGAGCGACTTGGCTGCTCCCGCCAGAGTGCCGGAGCAACCGATCCCTTTCAGTCATAGACAACACAGCCAGCTTGGAATGGAATGTGGGGGTTGTCATCCCACGGCCACCACGGGAGACCTGGCGCAAATTCCAGCGTCTGCAGACTGCGTGAGTTGCCACCAAACCGTAAGAAGCACGAGCGCGGCAGTTCAGAAACTGGCGCGATTTCAGAAAGAAGCCAAATCCATTCCCTGGGCTCGGATCTACAAACTTCCGGATTTTGTCTCCTTCAGCCATCGGAAGCACACCAGCACGGGTGTGGACTGCAAAACATGCCACGGCCCGGTGGAAAGCCGCGAGGCTTTATGGCAAGAAAAGGAGATTTCGATGGACTCCTGCGCGGCGTGTCACAAGTTGCGAAAAGCTTCGCTGGACTGCAATCTCTGTCATGAGATGACCCACTAAGGAAAGGATGAAATCGAATGAGAGATCGCAGGTGAGGACCATGTTGTTCAATTGCCCCTCGATTCCTCGCAAGCAAAGACGAGCCTCCTCTTTTTCTTGATTCATGTTTTTCGGCTTTATTCCTTGATAATGAGAATTTGGTCTGTAGGAATATTTTTCAAGATTGAAACCTTTCGCGACGGCCAACGCACAGTGATTTGATCGATGACTTTTGCATTTCACAATCCAAAATGTGCTCGCGGATCGCTGGAAGAGGCGAAGCTGCCACCTGCCTTGACTTCTCTCGTCTGTTTTAGTTCTCCACAAGTCATAGTAATGCGGGCTCCGATGCCTTGCCGATTACTCTTTGTGCCGACCAGTTTCAGCAGTATCCAATGGTTCCCCGTCCCACCTTGATTCATTAGGAGCGAGGGGACGTCATCTAGCTCGACCACGGCAATGTCTATATTTCCATCGTTATTGAAATCTGCAAAAGCGGCTCCCCGGCTGGATTTGACAGTCAGCAGCCCCGGCCCAGCTTTCGCGCTGACATTCAGCAGCTTTTCCTTTCCCTGGTTTAGATAGAGCTTATTCTGTTGTTTGTAAGCAATCTTCAACCCATAGTTGTCCACCTGCGGATAGATATGTCCGTTGGCAACAAAGAGGTCCTTGAAACCATCGTTGTTGAAATCATAAAAGCCAGCTCCCCAGCTGAGATCGCGAAAGGAATCCTCGGCAATGCCTGATACAATCGTGGCGTCCAGAAACAATCCTTTCCCCAGGTTGCGGTAGAGCGTATTCGAATCATCCGAAAAATTCGTCACGAAAATATCCAACAACCCATCGTTATTCAAATCATCAAACTCAACTCCCATGCCTGCCTGCTCCCTGCCGTCCTCACTGTAGGCGACGCCAGCCGTTACGGCCTCATCCGTGAAGGTTCCATCTCCATTGTTGTGATAAAGGAAGTTTGGCGTGGTATCGTTAGCTACGTAATGATCCGGCCGCCCGTCGTCATCATCGTCCCCCCAGGCAGTCGCCAAGCCATAATATCCCTGGGGATCGCTGACTCCGGATGGCACCGAAACGTCCGTGAAGGTCCCATCACCATTATTTCGGTAAAGGCTGTCCCCTGCCCCCTTTAGGCCACGCGGGCCACAAGCAACAGGTATCCCCCGATAGGAGCAAAATTTGCCTCCTACTGGCAGATGGTTGAGGTCATAGTCAAGGTAATTGACTACAAAGAGATCGAGATCACCGTCGCCGTCATAATCGGCTGCGGCAGCAGCCGCTGACCACCGTGGATCTCCCACACCAGCTTTAGAAGTAACATCTGTAAAGGTACCGTCTCCGTTATTCTGGTAAAGAATATTTGGGCCAAAATTGCAAATATACAGGTCGGTGAAACCGTCATTGTTAAAGTCTGCAGCCAGCGCGCCTTTCCCCCAATAGCGATTGGAGATGCCTGCAGCTCTAGTCACGTCAGTGAACGTGCCATCCCGGTTATTTCGATAGAGCGCACCCGTGTATTTCTCGTTTCGGCCCAGTCGGGCCGTCTCGATCGTTCCGCCTCCAGGAATGAAAAGATCCATCCAACCATCGTTGTTATAGTCGAGAACTGCCAGCCCACCTCCCACCGATTCGATCAAGAATCGCTTCTGGCTGTCACCGCTGACCACAACATTGTCCAAATGTGCCAAATGTCCATTGTCTACAAAGCTCGGGATAGGGGGATGAACCTCAGGCAGAGCGTGAGTGATTGACCTGCAAAGAACCATCAAGGCACAAAGGCACACAGAAAAGATCAACGCAGGAACTATTAAGAACCGCATAATTGCGCGACAAAACCCCCTCATCCGCAGCCCCTCCCTTTTGGAAGGGAAGGCGAATATTTGATTATTACTCCCAAGCCCCCAGAAGGTGTGAAAGAATTCGTGGGTCAGCGGGGCAGGTCGTTCGTCTTAGATCGTCCCCCCTTGGAAAAGGGGGGACTTGAGGGGGGTAAGCGCCGTCGAATCAACGCTTGGGGCGCTCGCCCGGTGACCCTCCTGTAGTCCCCCCTTTTCCAA
>JBGOVH010000344.1:0-4155 GCA_041478005.1 Terriglobia bacterium
GAGAAACGCCTTCGATTCAGAGATGCGGTTGCCATTCTACTGAAACAAGTCGATGTGTTGCCCAATGAGCCCTCACAGATCCCAATACAGGACAGGCAATGCTACAGGATCCTTCACTATGTCATCACTCTCATCGAATCGCGAAAACTTGAGAAGCCTGACTCATTGGAACAATTCAAAAAGCTATTGCAGTTGTATCCAGAAGACTCTCCAGTCTACCAGGAGCTTTTGAAGGCCCTCATAACCCGAAAGCAACATGCCGAGGCGGTGAAACTCTTGGAGCGTTACCGTCAAAAGTTTCCTCGCGATCAAGAATACGCTCTAAGCGCCGAAGCACAATTGCTGGAAGGGCAAGGGAACATAGACGCCGCTCTGCAAGTGTATTCTCGAAGTTATCAGCCACGGTGGAGCGATTCGCTTTTGAATGGTTACCTATGTCTGCTGAAACGCTCTGGCCGGTTTGGGGAATTTGTCCAGTCCTTGGGACAAAGGCTCAAACAAGATCCCACTGATTTCCCTTCGGTTACGTTGCTCTTTCGCAGCACCCTGAGCCAGGGGAACCTGGAAGCCGCACGGCTGGTTCTTTTCCATTATCGTTCCGAAAAAGAGAGTCGCAACCAGGGTTTCAGTGACGATGAGATCGAGACGCTGGCTCACTATTTTTATTCCCTCAATCACTTTAACGAAGCAGCACGATACTTTTCCACTCTGGCGCTTCAGGCCGCCAGTTCTGCCAAGAAGGAAGAGAGCCTGTTCCAGCTTTATGAAGTGATGCTCGACGCTCAGAACCGTCCTACTCAATTGGGTGGTGGAGACCTGGACTATTTCAAAACAGTTGCGTCTCTCGACGCCTATCCAGGTTTTCTCAATGGGATGCTTTCGTTGATTCTGAACCGATCCTATCCCGGCACTCGTTATGAGGAGGCGCAGGAACGCGCCGTGTCCTATTTCAACCGGGCACGGGCCGCTGAATTGCTCGAATTTTATGAGAAGGCTTACCCAAAATCTTCTCGTTTGCCGCGCATGCAATACCAAAACCTGGAAACGTTAAAAACGTACGGGCGCTGGGAAACTATCGCCCAGCGTAGCGCGGTCTTCCTAAGAACGTATCCAGAATCCCTTGAAGCGTCCGCCGTCGGAATCCTTTTGGCCGATGCTTATGCAAATCTGAAAAACGAACCTGAGGAGCTCAAAGTCTATTCACTGCTCCTGCAGATGCTCAATACCCGGCCCCATCGATTTGTGGCGAACCCACAGCTTCCTCCCGGCCAGTCTCCCGGGAATCGATTGAGAAATACGGTAAGACAAATAGATTCACAAGAGGATTCAGACCAAACAAATCCCTTGCCGCAAGAAGAACAGGAGCCACAGGGACTCGCTGCCTCACAGCAACCGTATGCGCCCGGTAGCGAGCCGTCATCTTCGGCTGTGCGAGATCGACAAGAATTGGAGACCGCCAGGCTGCAGGCGGTGGATTATTCCTATGTTCTGGAACGTACGATTTCCCGGCTGACCTCGACCCGGAAATACCTGGACGCGGTGGCCCTCTTTCGCCAAGAGATCGAACGAAATCCTAATGAGGAGGCACTCTACACGCGGCTCGCCGAGTATTTGAATCAGCACCGGTTCTTTAGTGAAGAAATGGAAACCTATCAGAAGGCGATTGACCACTTCAATAAGAGTAGCTGGTACGACAAACTGGCTCGCTGGTATCTACGGCAGAAGCGACAAGCTGACTTCGCTTCTCTCTCCCGCAAGTTTATAGACGCTTTTAAGGGAACTGAGATCGAAGCTTACTTTGCCTCAGTGGTCAGCCAGGTGAGACCCAATGCTTTCTATGAAGAATTGAATCTTTACGCCAATCGGCGTTTCCCTCACAATCCGGTATTTGCCAGGAACTTGAGCGATTATTACTATTACAATACGAGGAACTTCAAGAAATGGGAAAGTGTAGCCCAGAAGTATTTCTTCGAAGACAAACAGATTCGCGATCGCTATTACGCCTATTTGAGTTGGCAGGGCCGTTTACAGCCAATGCTCAATGAGCTGGCGAACTTTCAGGAACGCAACCTGGCTCAGACGCGTTTTCTGGCAGATGCTTTTTCATGGCAATCCGAGTTTGAGAAATCCTTGCCCCATTTTCAAAGTCTAACCGAACGCTACCCCACCGAACCGGAAATCATAAATCTTGCCAGCGATTTATTGCGCTCGTTGGGAAACCAGCAATCCAGACACACAGTTGACTCTGCAATGCTTAGGGAGAACCTGGCGAAATTCAATCCTGATGACCAGCAAACCATGACACGCATCGGAGAGACCTATGCCGATATCGAGGCTTATCCCGTGGCCCGCCGGATTTGGCAGCGCATCCCAGAGATCAATGTTTCTGACCGCGCGCTGCATCTGGAGGTTGCTACCCTCTTTTGGGACTACTACCTCTTTGAAGACTCATTAAAAGCAATTCAAGTCTACCGAACTCTGGCCAAAGATGTTGCTGCTATGGCTTACGAGGCTGGGGCGATTTATGAGGACCGTAAAGCTTACTCCAAGGTGATTGACGAGTACATCAATGCAACAGCCCTGGGCGGAGGGGTTCCGTCTGGTGTCGGGTACTCGCGAATGGGTTCAGAAAGTTCTACCGACTTTTCCGGTGCTGCCCCAATGGGCGGAGATGATCGTGCCTTTCGCAGACTAAAGTTTCTGGCTTTGCGGCGGAACTTGCGCAGTCAAATTGATACACAGTTTCAAACGAAGATCCAGACAGACACCGCGGAACACAACTTTTCTTTGGCTTACGTTCGTTATATGGAGGATTTAGGACGTCTGGACGATTTGCGCAAGTTTCTGTTGGCGCGCGTGTCTGTGGCTCCAAACAGTGAGTTTCTAAGTCATGTCCAGCACGTAATTCATCAGCATGGCTTCTATGAGGTTCAGGAAGCCGGGCTCAAACGCCAGCTCGACTTGTCTTCGACGGTCGAGCAGAAACTGATGGTGGAAGTGGAATTGGCCCGCTTTTATGATCGCCGCAATCGAATCGACGACGCGCTTGCGGTTTTAGAACGGCTTCACAAAGCCAACCCAAAAAGCCTGGGCCTAATCCGTGATCTGGAAGATTTCTACTGGCGGCACCAGTTGCAAGACCGGGCCATCGCCTTGTTAGAGCGGTCCATACCTTTTGCCAATGCGAGTTACCGAAAACAATTCTTGTTTGACCAGGCCCAGAAACTTCAATGGCTGAAGCAGTATGATCGGGCCATCGGCCTTGGCCAACAACTCTTAAAGGAAAATCCGCTGGATGCGCAGTATTCAAATTTTGTGGTGAGGTCTCTGGCTCCGGCGAACCGGCATGCGGAGTTGCCTGCATTTTACTCAGAACAATTGCAGGCGATTCGAAAATCTTCTTTGAGTTCGGAAGAGAAAAAGGAAAGAACTCTGGCATTTCGACGCGGAATGATTGAAGCTCAGATTGTCCTCAAAGATTTCGCAGCCGCGTTGGATCAATACGTGGAAATGGTCAATGTAAGTGCCGAGGATACCGAGATCGTTCATGAAGCCAGCGACTTTGCTCGAGAGCATCAATTGGAAGGGCGCTTACAAGAGTACTATCAGAAAACCGCGCAACAATCCCCGCGTGATCATCGCTGGCCGCTAGTTCTGGCTCGAATGCAGGAACACTGGGGTCGCTTGAATGACAGCTTGCAACAAGTAGAAGCAGCCATCCGCATTCGACCCGAGCGGGCGGACCTCTACGAGATCCGGGCCTCCCTCCAACAACGATTGCTCGACTTTCCCGCCGCCATCCAGACTTATGACCGTCTTTACACACTCTCCTACAAGAATGCCCGCTACATGCTCAAGATCGCTGACCTGCAAGCGCGTCTAGGAAGAAACGATGTTGCGGTAGACAGCTTAAAGAAGGCCTTTGCCGTGGACGATTCTTCAGCCGCACCCCAGTTCTTCAAACTTGCGGACCAGCTATATAGATGGGGGCTGTTGGATGAAGCCAAGCCCTTAATAGATGAAGGCTGGAAACGCTTCACCCAGCATAGCGCCAATGAATTCATGGGATCGAATGACTTGCTGAAATCGTCTGTCGAGGTCAGTGTCGCCAGACGCGATGCGGAAAATACGCTGCTGGCTCTTCGGACGGAAAAC
>JBGOVH010000379.1:0-3991 GCA_041478005.1 Terriglobia bacterium
GCAGCCCCCAGAATTTGAACAGTCTTGAGAATAACCGATTCTTTCAAGACTTCGATGCCTTCTATCGCGGGGCTCACGCGATGATGGAGTCTCCACAGATTTCTAGAATTCTAAAGGTACAAGAAGAAGAACGGCAACGTTATGGGAGTTCACGTTTGGGAGAAGCTTGTGTTTTGGCCCGCAATCTGGTGAAAGCTGAAGCTGGTACCCGCTTCATCATGATCTCTCATTTCGGTTGGGACCTGCATCGGAAGATTTACGAGAAGGAAGGCCACTACAAACTTTGCCGGGAACTCGATATTGCATTAGCCAGCCTTTTGAGCGACCTGGAAGCCAGCAAGACTCAGGACGGCCGGACCCTTCTGGAAAAGACGTTCATCTGTTGCTTGGGTGAATTTGGGAGAACTCCCGGTCAACTGACTGTAAACCAGGGCAGAGACCATCATAAGGAAGCGTTTTGCGGAGTATTTGCAGGATGCGGCACCCAGGGAGGAAGAATCATTGGAGCCACCGACGAACTGGGAGCTAAAGTCGTGGATCCTGGCTGGCACAAGAAGAGGCCCATTTACATTGAAGACGTGGCGGCGACTATTTATTCTGTCATGGGGATTGATTGGACAAAGAAAATCACCAACACTCCCTCCGGCCGTGCCTTTGAGTACATAGAGAATCAATCGGGGACTGACTTCATCGATCCGGGAGAGATCAGCGAGCTGTTTGCGTAGGGGACTCTTTCGGCTCAGAGCCTTCAGGGTGGCGCTGGCGCTTTGGTTTCGAGCCCCACAAAGACTCCTAGTAGTTCGTGACGTCAGCCTAGCCTTGAGAGATTGAGATATTAAACCAATAAGGTCAAGTTAACAATAAACAGGAGGAGTGCTATGAAGAGAATGGTCCTTTTACTAATCGCTTTCATGGTAGCGGCTTGTCCTATGCTTTTTGGGCAAGCCAGCACCGGCACAATTACGGGCAGTGTACTGGACGCCAGTGGATCGGCAATACCCAGCGTTAAGGTTACGGCCACCAACATAGAAACCAATGTGGCCGCCTCAATCCAAACCACCGGGGCTGGTGTCTACTTGATTCCGGGTTTGGCCCCGGGAAAGTACCGGATTGAAGCCTCGGTGACCGGCTTCAAAACCTATCGTCTTCAGGAGCCTGTGGTGATCTTCACGGCCACGACTTCCAGCCTGGATATCCATATGGAGGTCGGTGAGGTCACCCAGACTGTGGAAGTCTCAGGCTCGGCAACCCCTCTCCAGCTGGAGTCTTCTGAGCTCTCTACTGGAATCGACTCCAGGAGCTTATTTGACTTGCCTTTGCAGCTTTCTAGCACAAGCAGTGGCACGACTGGCCGTCGATCAATCGAGCAGTTCATTACCTTAACCCCCGGGGTTACCGGTGACCAATTCAGCAAATCCATCAATGGCGGCCAGACTCTAAGTACTGAGACCATCGTCGATGGCATCAGTTGGCAGATTAACGTCGTGCCTGGCATCATCGGGACTTTTGGTCCTCCTTTCGAATCGATGGAGGAATTCAACGTGCAGACAACCCTCTTTCCCGCCGAATATAGCCGCGGTCTGGGGGTCACCAACTTTACCATGAAGTCTGGTACCAACAGTTTCCACGGCAATGCCTTCGACATTCTCCGCAACGATAAGCTGGAGGCCAATTCATTCTTTTCTAACGCAGCAGGTCTTTCCCGGCCCATTGTGCGCCAAAACGAATGGGGAGCGAGTATCGGCGGGCCCATCATCAAGGACAAGACCTTCTTTCACTTTGCTTACACTGGCTTTAAGCGTCGTGGCGGCTCTGCGTTACAGAGCAATGTGACCTTGCCAACGGCTGCTATGAAGCGGGGGGATTTTTCCGATTGGTTGGACCCCGCCAAAACAGGCGCCGGTGTTCCGATCGTGATCTATGATCCGCAGACCACGCGCCCTGACGGCCAGGGTGGGTTTGTGCGAGACCCATTTCCCGGAAACATCATTCCTTCAGACCGGATCAGCCAGGTGGCCAGTAAGGTTGTCGGGCTTCTTCCAGATCCAGATCAATCAGGGCTCACTAACAATTTTGTGTCGAGGAGTCAGCAGCCCGTGGACGATTGGGATTGGAGTGTGAAAGTCGACCACCAGTTTTCGCAGCGGCACAAGCTAAGCTACAGCATGTGGATCCAGAAGGACGACCGATTCCAGCATGGAGACGTGCCAGGCTCGCTGGACAGCGGGTACATCAATGATGAAGTGGGTCGTGGAGTCCGACTCAATTATGACTTCTTCATCCGTCCGAATTTGATCAACCATGTTGGGTTGGGCTATGGGCGGCGCCGGTCGGATTTCTTTCCTCCGGCAAGCGTGGATAAGACGAACGACTTTTTTCAAATACCCGCTATCGGAACCTTCGCCTTCAAGCCTGCCGCCCCGCAGTTTAATATTGATGGTCTTGTGGCCCCTCTTGGCACGCTTTGGGCCACCACCCTCGAGAGGGGAAACACTTACAACCTCGTCGATAACGTGACATGGATTAAGGGAAAACACTCGCTCAAAACCGGCATTGATTTCCGCCGATACCAATACAATACCTGGTACCCCCAGTATGGCCAGGGCATTTTCAATTTCGACAACCGCCTCACCTCCCAGCCCGATTCTTCCAATTTCGGTCTGCTTGGCCAGTCGTTTGCCAGCTTCCTCCTGGGACAGGTCCAAAGCTTCAACCAGGACAGAGACATGTCGCGCAGGAGCTTCGACAATGATTACTACAGTGGGTTCGTCCAGGATGAATTTAAGGTGACTCCTAAGCTGACCTTAAGTTACGGAGTCCGCTTCGAAGTTCCGTTGCCACTATCAGAGACATACGACAGGCTCAGCGCTCTGGATATTCACCTTCCAAATCCAGGCGCCGGGGGACTCCCTGGGGCGCTGGCTTTTGCAGGAACTGGCCCGGGGCATACTGGGAAAAGACGCTTTGCCGATACTCACTACGATTGGTCGCCGCGTTTTGGCCTGGCTTATCAAGTCAACGAAAAGACGGTCTTTCGGGCAGGCTATGGAATATTCCACTCAATGACCAACGGAAATGCAGCCGATGGGAACATTGTTGGAGCTGTGGGGCAAGGCTACCAATATCAGCCTTTCCTGCAATCGTTGGATAACGGACTGCATCCTGCCTTTTTCTTGGATAACGGACCCGTTATTCCCTCGGTCCAACTTCCTACGCTGGACCCCACCCTGGCGAACAACGGCAACATTGACTATATCGATTCGGACTCTGGAAAGACGTCCTACGTCAACTCCTGGAACATGAGCATCCAGCGCGAATTGCCCGGGAAGATATTGGTGGACGCGGCGTATGTGGGCCAGCATGGAGTCAACCTGGTGGGAAGCCTGTCAAATATCAACCAGGTGCCTTCCCGTTATCTCTCTCTCGGCTCGCTGCTGACTGCAGACATTAACGATCCAGCAGCTGCTGCTGCTGGAATCCTTCCTCCGTATGCGGGATTCACGGGATCAGTGGCACAGGCTCTTCGTCCTTTCCCGCAATATTCAAACATTACCCACTATCAGGAACCAACCGCCGCCAACCGGTACCACAGCTTCCAATTGAAAGTACAGAAGCGATTCTCTGAAGGGCTCTCTTTCCTGATCAGTTACACGGCCTCTAAGAATATTACAAACGCCGAAAGTAACTCTGGATTTAGTAGCGGCAGTCCAAGACCGCCCGATACGGAAAAGCGCCAGTTGGAGTGGGCCGTAGCAGCCAATGACATTCCCCAGAATCTGGTGACCAGCTTTGTCTATGAGCTGCCGACCGGTCCGGGAAAACGTTTCGTCAACAAGAGTGGAGCCGTAGGAAAAGTTGTCGGCGGGTGGCAAATCGCTGGGATCACGCGTTACTTCTCGGGAACGCCGATTCAGATTCGGGGCGGAGCCTCTCTCCCCCTATTCGGCGGAAGCAACCGCCCCAATAGTGTGCCTGGAGTAGACATTCGGAC
>JBGOVH010000456.1:0-3441 GCA_041478005.1 Terriglobia bacterium
CCCCAGACAAATTTGATACGATAGGGGCCCTCGTGGCCCTCCTTGGTGTTTTCATCATCATGTATTGGCCTCGCGGCTAAGCCAAATCAAATGGGACAAAGATGGATGCAGATGAACGCGAACAAACGCGGGAGAATCTCGGAAATGGGAATCCACTTCGCTGGGTTTCAAGCGAAGGGCTTTGGTTCATAAATACACTCACGTATTCTCGGGCTGCTGGTTGGGCGACTTTGGATTGGAGTAACAGCGGTGCGAATGTGGGAGGCGTCCTCTGGACGGCGACCTTGGCGGTCAACCGCAACCGCGTTTCGCCGCGCGGAGCGCGCCTCCCACGTTCCTGATCCGCTCTCATCCGTGTCCCAACTTCTTTAGGAGTTAAAAATGAAAATCACAGATGTTCAGGTCTATTACTTGCGGCAAACTCAGGTTAAGGAACAGTGTGACAGCGGTCAGGATGCTCTCATCGTCAAGGTGTTGACCGACGCGGGGATCTCAGGTATCGGAGAAGTCGATTCCTCTCCTTTGGCAGTCAAGGGACTGATTGAATCTCCTTTCTCCCACACGACAGCCTGTGGACTAAGAGAACTGGTTCTTGGAGAAGACCCCTTTGAAACAGAAAAAATCTGGTACAAGATGTATCGCCTGAATGTCTACGGAGGAAGGCGTGGCGTTGGAATCCACGCCATGAGCGGCATTGACATGGCACTCTGGGACATCAAGGCCAAGGCACTGGGGCTGCCGCTCTGGAAACTTCTTGGCGGCGGGTTCCACAAAAAAATCCGCTGTTATGCCAGTGTCCTTTTCGGGGACACCCCGGCAGAAACGGGTGCTCTGGCCTCCCGCTTGAAGGACCGCGGATTTACGGCCGTAAAGTTTGGTTGGGATCCGATGGGACAGGACGCTGAAACCGATGTCGCCTTGGTTCGGGAGGCGCGAAAAGGACTGGGCAAAGGACCCGATCTCATGATTGATGCCGGGTTGGTCTGGGACGCCAAGACCGCTTTACAGCGGGCCAAAGCATTTTCCGAATACAGCATCTTCTGGCTTGAGGAACCTCTGCGTCCGGACGATTACGAAGGTTATCGGCGGCTGTCGGAAGCCACCGATGTCCGCATTGCAGCGGGGGAAGAAGAAAGCAATCGGTTCTCGTATATAGAACTGATGGACAAGGGCAAGATCGATGTCGTGCAGGTCGATCTAACGCGTTGTGGCGGGTTTACTGAGGCTCGTAAAATTGCCAGCCTGGCCGAAGATCGTGGACTTCCTTGCGTGAATCACGGTTTTACCACTTACATCAACATCGCAGCCGCCATCCATTTCCTGGCTTCCATTCCCAATTCGTTCATCATGGAGTACGTGGCTGAAGAAGAAACCACCCTGCGCGATCACCTTACACGCCAGAACTTCGTCGCCAAGGACGGCTATGTCAACGTTCCCGACGAACCCGGTCTCGGAATTGAACTCAACGAAGATGCAATTCAAAAGTTTCGCGTTCTCTGAAATGAGTAGGACCATTGCGGAAAGGGCTAATGAACAAGGAGACAGCTGAAGGAGCGTCCTGTAGTATCCGTGTTCATGCTGCTGTGCGGCGTTACGACGGATGAAAATAAACGTCCCCCTTAGACAAGGGGGACTTCAGTGGGATGGTGCTTGGAAGTTCGAAAACCTCCCCCTGACCCCCTGAAGGTGTGAAAAAATTCGTGATTGTAGAGGACGCCGCGTGAGGGCACGCGGCCTACAATGATATCAAAGATCTTGCGTATGCCTTGTAGGCCGGGTCCCCTGACCCGGCGCATTTTTTCACACCTTCCCTCCTTGTGCAAGGAGGGGGATCGTCATTTTCATCATCTCAACTCCAACATGCCCTGTTTCGATTCCTGATTGGGTAGGTAGACCCTGAACTTTTCCAGCAATTCTTCCAGCTTGGCTTTGTAGTAAGCTGCATTCTCATCGGGGTGTGCAGGATCCCATTGACTGGTTAGTTTACAGTTCTCGTAGACCGTTACATTTTTCCTGGTCCCCGTCACATAGTAAGATAATTGATCACCTGGTTGATATTCCCGGCCCGACTTCAGTGCCAGTTCATAAAGGGCTGAAAGATTGCGCTTGCCTTGCTTTACCTTTTGTTGATAGCTCGCTAAAGACTCTGAAAGAACTTCCGTCTTGCAGATGTCTGAAATATCAAAAGCGTGGCTTTCGAATTTAGACAGCGTCTCCTCAAACAATGGCTGAATCTTTTCTGGCTCCCCTTTTAGCAACAGATAGATCAACTCTCTAAGGAACTGGCGCTGGAACCGTTCAAGACCTCGAGACCGAAGTCCTGACCCTTTGATGATGAGCTTGTCATCGGGATTTAGGAGCGCATAGTTCTTCATTTTATAACTGAACATTGCCGGGTATCGGCCATCCAATTCCACATCAATTCCTTCCGGCAGTCTGGCCGCCAGTCTCGCGATTAACTCTTCTTCGTGTTGGCAGCCAGTGACGCCGGGAGGGGGAACAAAATAGATGCCGTCCGTGTCAATCTCAATCACCTGACACCCCTGGCCCGCCAGCCAATCAATCATTTGACGCAGGATCTGCCGCCCCGTCTCAGTGATTTCAGCAGCAGCCCGAAAGTCAGCAAAGTTTGAAAACGAAGTACCCAGGTAACCATAAAAAGAGTTAATCAAAATCTTGAAAGTGGACTGCAGAGCCTGGAAGTGTGCCCGATCTGCCGGGCTTGCTGCACTTTGCGCCATGTGCTTGGCTTGCACTCGAAAGGTTCTCAAATCATTCAGAAGGGGCAGGAAGATTTGCAGAGAATCGGTTTCAGGCCTGATCTGTCTGGAAAGCATGATGGAGGGATAAAGCGAAGTCACGTCACAATGGATGACATTCCGCACCACTCCTTCTACAAAGATGTCGGTGTAACCTCCGGCAAACTCTCTGGATTCAGCTGGCGGAGACGGCAAGGAGTGGCTTTGACGCAGGTATTCTCTCATGAAGAGCGTATTGATTTTTGTGGCGTTGCCCCGAACGATCGTGTCTTGAAAACTATAGGGAAAAATCTGGGCCTGAATGAAATAGCTATGTCCGAGGAGTTCGGCCAGGGCGCGAGTTTCTCGAACATCGTCCAGGGCGTAGCGATAGAGTTGGTCCGGATTCGTCTCATACACCCGGCTGATCTGGCTTCCCTCGATGTAAGTTCGCTCCTCAGACGCCAAATCGAAGTGCCTGGCCATTTCTTTTAAACTCAGGCTATCCAGCTCGCGACTGGTGATATCGTAAAACTGAGAAAGGATCCAGGTGTCCAGGATGTCTCGGCCCTGAATTTTCCATTTCGGGTAATCGATCGTGCGCTCCGCAATGAATAGACGTGAATTGTAGACGGCAGGTTCACTGCCATCTCTCCCCCATTTCAAGGCGATGTGATAACGATCTGCGCGGCTTTTGATGTAA
>JBGOVH010000565.1:0-2803 GCA_041478005.1 Terriglobia bacterium
GGCGATATAGCTGTGTCGTCGAGTTTGTTCAATGACGCCTTTGCGCGCATCAACGAGAACCAGGGCCAAGCTCGCCGTCGAGGCCCCGGTCACCATGTTTCGCGTGTATTGAATGTGTCCTGGCGTGTCGGCAACGATGAAGCGTCGTTTCGGCGTTGCAAAATACCGATACGCTACGTCAATCGTGATGCCCTGCTCACGCTCGGCCCGGAGTCCGTCCGTAAGGTTGGCTAGATTAACCGAGGCCTCGCCGCGCAGTTCCCGTGTCCTTTCCAGAGCCTGAAGCTGATCCTCAAAGACTGACTTGGAGTCATGCAGCAATCGCCCTATCAGAGTGCTCTTTCCGTCGTCGACGCTGCCGCAAGTTGAAAATCGAAGCAGCTCAACGGATGTGTTACTCACACTCGCAGTTGCCGGCATCAGAAGTATCCCTCTCGCTTCCGATCTTCCATCGCCGTTTCCGATCGGCGGTCATCGGCCCGGGCACCGCGTTCGGTGATGCGCGTGGCCGCAATCTCTTCGATAATCTCACGAACCGTTGAAGCTGCAGATTCAATTGCAGCGGTCGAAATAATGTCTCCCACGGTTCGAAAACGCACCGTCTTCGTGGCGACCGCTTCGCCCCGGCGCAGGGGAAGCAGTTCAGAACGACTCATCCAAAGCCCTTCACGCAGGAACCTCTCTCTTTCATGGGCAAAATAGCTGTTTGGGACTTCCAAGGCTTCTCGCTCGATGTACTGCCAGATGTCGAGCTCAGTCCAGTTGGACAGCGGAAAAACGCGGATATGCTGTCCGGGAGCTATCCTGGTGTTGTAGAGATTCCACAACTCAGGGCGTTGATTGCGAGGGTCCCATTGCCCGAACTCATCTCGAAACGAAAAGACCCGTTCTTTAGCACGTGCCTTTTCCTCGTCCCGTCGGGCGCCACCAAAAGCGGCGTCGAATTTGAACTCTTCAATTGCGCTGAGCAAGGTGGGAATCTGCAGCCAGTTCCGGCTGCGGTCACCGCCGGCAGGTTCTGTTGCGATACCTGCCTCAATTGCATCTTGCACGGTTCGGACGATGAGTCGTTCGCCAAGCTGTGCAGCACGGCGATCCCGAAACTCGATAACCTCGGGGAAATTGTGCCCAGTGTCGATGTGAAGCAAAGGGAAAGGAAAGCGCGCCGGGCGAAAAGCCTTTTCAGCGAGGCGCAGCATACAGATCGAATCTTTGCCACCCGAGAACAGCATCACCGGGCGGCGAAACTCAGCTGCCACTTCCCGCATGATGTGAATTGCTTCAGCCTCCAGCACATCGAGATGTGACAAAAAGTAATTTTCCATTCCTGCTTCAAGTCCTTCTGAACCCATCCTTGAACGCTCGACAGCCAGATCCGGCGCACTTAGCGAAATATTCATTCTGCACTCACTCGATTCACACCCTTGCGGTGCAATCCACATTCCTTGTGCTCCGGCTGTTCCCACCACCAGCGTCCGGCGCGAACATCCTCGCCAGCGGCCACGGCGCGGGTGCAGCACGAGCACCCGATGCTGAGGAACCCTTTGTCATGAAGCGGATTGTAGGGAATCGCGTTCTTCCTGAGGCAGTCCCAAACCTGTGGCTCCGACCAGTTCCAAAGCGGATTGATCTTTACAATTCCAAACTGTTCGTCCCATTCAACAACATGAACCTCTTGGCGTGTCAGAGCCTGATCCCGCCTAAGGCCGCAAATCCAGGCGTCGACTCCAGCCAAGGCCCTCATCAACGGGTGGATTTTGCGGATCGAGCAACAGAGCTTGCGATTCTCCACGCTCTTGTAGAACAAGTTGACACCGTGCTCGCTCACCATCGCTTCCACTTCTCCGGTTTGAGGAGCGAACACCTCAACTCTGCGGGCGTATCGAGCCTCAGTCTTGTCAATCAGTTCATACGACTCAGGGAACAACCTTCCCGTGTCTAGAGTAAACATCCGGGTGTCGGGTGCGACTTCAGCGATAAAATGCGTAATCACTTGGTCCTCGGCACCGAGCGAGGTCGCAAAACAGAGCCGGTTTGCGAAGACTCCTGAAGCCCAGCGGATCACATCCGGCGCATCCATTCTTGCCGCCAGCTCTTGCCAGACGGGCACCGACTTCCGGTTGTCGTGTTGGTTAGCCTTCTCGTTAATAGAAGCTTCCGAGGCACTCATCTGGGCAGTAATCCTTGATACGATCAAAACCTGACTAAACAAATAGGCTTAATCAATATATTGACTTTGAGGCCCATAGTCAAGCCCAAAATAGGCGTATCTCCTTTCCCCAGCAGAGTTTTCTGTTGACTGGACAGGAACCAAACAGTATATTGAGTATTCTGATTTTTTTAATCATGTTAAGGAATCTGGATGAAGCTCTCAACCAAAGGCGAGTATGGTTTGCTGGCTGCTATCGACCTCGCATTGCACTCCGGACGTGGCCCAGTTCAAAGTCTTCAGATTGCTGAAAGACAGGACATCCCTAAGCAATACCTGGATCAGCTGCTCCTCATGCTAAAGAAGGCTGGCTTGATCGAGAGCTCCAGAGGCCGTCAGGGTGGTTACCAGTTGGCGCGACCTGCACCTGAAATCACGTTGTTCGACATCGTCACAGCCCTTGAGGGGCCGATTGAGAACGTGAACTTCGCCGGAAAATCCAAGACCCGTAAGAATCCGACGCAGGAAATCCTGTATGGTCCGACGCTGGCCCCGTTTATTCTCGGCGAACTGATCGGGGGAACTCTTGTCGAGAAGGCCGGCGTCAAGCCACAATGGATTCTGACCGACCGTGCCCAGATCCTCGAATTGCGA
>JBGOVH010000471.1:0-3355 GCA_041478005.1 Terriglobia bacterium
CGCGACCATCCGATGCAAACTTCACAACCCACGGACAGAGATTGTAGTCAGCCTCCGACTGAACCAATACAGCATGGTCGGAGTATTCCCGACGAATCTGCTCCAGATCGCCGTAGAGTACTTGCTTCCCTTTGTGCATCATAAACACCCGACGGCAAAGGGATTCAACCAAGCTCATTTGATGAGTGGACAGAACAATGGTCTTGCCGGTGGCTGACAGCTCGCGAATGACGGTGATCATGGAGCGTGCGTTTACGGGGTCAAGCCCGGTAAATGGTTCATCCAAGATCAGGATGTCGGGCTCGGACACGACCGTGGCAATGAATTGAATCTTTTGTTGATTGCCCTTGGAAAGCTCTTGAATCTTCCGATCCTTTACGGAAATCATCTCCATCTTTTCCAGCCAGCCGACTGCATTGGCTCGCGCCTGGCGCTCCGAGAGACCTTTGAGGCGGGCAAAGTACTCCACAAGCGGCAACACTCTCTGGCGAGTATAAAGTCCGCGTTCTTCAGGCAAATATCCGATGTGGTTCTTATCTTCATCGCTCGGTCGACGCCCCATGATCTCGACGGATCCGGCATCGGGCCGGAAGATGTCCATGATGAGGCGCAAGAGCGTGGTCTTGCCTGCACCATTCGGCCCAAGCAAGCCGAAAATCTCGCCCCGTTCGACAGCTAAGGAAACATCATCAACTGCAACGAGTGAGCTAAACGCTTTGCGGACAGAATGAATCGCAATTGCAGGGGTATCATGCATAGGCAGACGAATTGATACGGCGGGCTCCCGTTCTTGGTTTTATCGCTTTTCTTTGGTCTTCTTGTCAGCCATCTCCGCAATTCCAAAAACGTGATGTTGGCCTCGGACAATGATCATCCCACCGGAGATCGCCGGGGTCGCCATACAAACCTCGCCTATTGGATTGCTGGCGAGCAATTCATACTTGGGTCCAGCCCGGACTACATAGATATCCCCATCTTCACTGGTAAGGAAGAGTTTCCCGTCTGCTGCAACAGGTGAGGCACTGTAGGCGCCGCCCTTGTCTGCGATGCGCTGCTGGTAGATCTGCTCACCCGTCTTGGCGCGGTAGCAAGTAAGGACTCCATGGTTGGCGCAGACATAGAGATACTCGTGATAAAGGAGGGGTGTTGGCATATACGACCCGCCCCGTTGCTTGCTCCAGGCGACAAAGTCATTCGACTCCTTGCCTTGTTTGAGAGAGATGTCTCCACTGGCTCCGGGGCGAATGGCGTAAATGGGTTGATTGGGACGATAGTGGTTGCAAATGAAGATCAAATCTTCGCCCGAAACCGGCGTGGTGGCTGTGACTTCAGGATTTCCGGAAAGTCGCCATAGCTCCTTTCCAGAGAGTGGATCGTAACTCCGGACATATCTTGTCGCATTCGTCACCATTTCGACCCGGGCCTTCCCCTCATGAATCGTCGGCGTGCCCCAGGAAGGGATTTCCTCACGCGGCGTGAGTCAGACTTGCTTGCCATTGTTAACGTCAAACGCAGCAATAAATGAATCTTTCTGGACGTCACACTGCACAATGACCAGGTTTTCATAAATGATGGGGGAACTGCCCGTGCCCCACTGATAGTCTGGATCATAAAACCATCCGGCATCAAGGACACCTAGGTCCTGTTTCCAAAGCAGTTTACCGTCAAGATCGTAGCAATAGAGTCCTTCCGAACCAAAGAAGGCTACGACGTGCCTTCCATCGGTAGCAGGAGTAGAAGACGCATGGCTGGACTTAATGTGACGCTTAATTTTTGGCACTCCTTCAGTAGCCGTTTTCTCCCAGAGAATCTTGCCACTGCGTTTGTCCAGACAATAGACCCGCCAAACGTGCTTCGACGCATCCTCCGCTGAGTCAACATCTCCGAAGAGGCCGTGACGGAAAACAGATTGGGGATCGTTGCTAATGGCGGTGGTAACGAACACTTTCTCACCCCAAACAATTGGGCTCGAGTGGGCTAAACCAGGAATCGGAGTCTTCCAAAGCATGTTGAGGGAAGAGTCTGCGTTCCAGGAGCTAGGTGGATTTTGACCGTCTGCCACACCCGATGCATGAGCGCCCCGGAAGGAAGGCCAGTTTTGCGCATTTCCGCTAACGACCAAGCAAAGACAGGAAAAAAAAGGAAGGAGAGACTTCATTTTTCTTCAACTCTCTTGAAAATCTGGCTACTGGTGCCATCTTTCAAGGTAAGACCAGTGACATTACCGCTTTCCAGGTTAAACGTGAGGGTCATCCCTGGGAGTTCGACCGGCTGAAAGGTCACTTTGTCGATGAAACCCACTGTCAATGGGTCTTCTCCCAGGAAGCCACCTTTAAGTGTACCGTCTACCAACTCTAATTTGATATCTACTCCATCCTGGTTCCGATAGATTCCCGCATAAGTTCTCAGCGTTTCAGGATCAACCTGAAAATCAGCCTTGGGTGCTGAAGTCGCTCCGGCATTTTCCAGCAACGCGATAATTTCGGGGTGTTTTCCCCGCTTGGCGCTCTCATAGGCGGATGTCAGCACTTCCGATGAGATTTTTCCCTCACTCAGGACAATCCTGACGACTTCGAGATGTCCCATCTCAACACCCGCTATCAGCGCGCTTTCCCTTCCCTCTGCTCCCTTATCCAACAATGCTTTGACAATGCTGCTGTGACCGCGATAGGCTGCCCAGCCGATTGGAGTTTCTTGGTAGAATTTATCCTTTACATTCAGATCAGCCCCATTGTCAAGAAGAGCTTTGACGACCTCAAGGTGCCCCTTATCTGCAGCAAAAGAGAGGCTGGTGGCGCCATACTGGCTTTTTGCGTTCACATCCGCTCCTCTCGCCAGCAGTGCTTTAACTGAGGCAACGTCCCCCTTCTTGGCCGCCGTGATCAAGTCCTCATTGATCTCCCCCGCATAGATCTTGAAAGCACTCATGCATGCCACGAGAGTGATATGGCGTAGTTGAGTCATTTTCTTTCCTTCCCCTGTCAGGGCCGCCCGACCTTTCTTCCGAAGACCATGACACAGCTTTGTTCTTGGCCCCTCAACTTATGTAATTCTTGGTCTGCACAGAGATAAACATCGATTGCAAAACACGGCTGGTGGGAAAACTGTTAACGACAATAGTCAGCTCGCGGGGCAGATTTTCCCGCTGCAGGATAAATTCATCCGCAGAGCGTGCTTCAATCTTGATGATTGCTCCGTTAGGCATTTCAAATCGCACGGGTTCATTTTCTTTTACTTTAATGTTCATGGTTGTTTCCTCTGAAAATAGATGCTCCGTTGGAAACTGTCCCCTCACCCGCCCTTGTGAACGCTTCGCAAGCGTTCACCCCTCTCCCCTCGGAGAGGGCAGCAAACA
>JBGOVH010000498.1:0-3210 GCA_041478005.1 Terriglobia bacterium
AAATTCATAAGCGCTACGGCCCTGGAGGCATCGAGGATTTACCTGGCAATCCGTCCTTGCATTCCGATGATACCCAGATGTCGATGGCGGTTGCGAATGCCTTGATCAAGGCGGGTCATAAAGGCGTTGAAAACTGGATGGAGATGCTGGTTCAAGAATTCTTGAGATGGCTGCGAAGTCCCGAGAATGATCGCTCTCCAGGCAACACATCCATCAAAGGGTGCCAGCAATTGGAGGCTGGGATCCCCTGGACGAATGCAGGGTTGGTCCAGTCCAAGGGTTGTGGCGCCATCATGCGAGTCGCGCCTGTCGGACTTTATTACCACAGCGACCCTGCAGAGTTGAGGCTGGCTGCGTGGGCGTCAGCTGTGGCCACTCACGCTCATCCCACCGCTTTGGTCTGTGCCGAAGTGACGGCCTTTTGTGTTTCCTGGGGTATTGCTGGTATTCCACCTGAAGACTATTGGCCTCGCATCAAAGCGTTGCAGGCAGAATCGTTGGAATCGTGGGATCCGGTTCTGGGGACAAGTTGGAAGCGTGCCGAATATGCCAGCAGCAGGGAATACCTGCAGGCCGGGTGGACCCAGTTGCTATCCGAGCTGGATAAGCTGCCACCGGCTCTTGCCAAGGACTCAACCGATATTTGCAACGTTCTGGGTGGCGGATGGGTTTCGGACGAGGCTCTGGCTTGTGCCCTGGCTTGTGTTCTGAAACATCCCGGTGATTATGCTGCTGCCATTAAGCATGGGGCCAACACCAGCGGTGATTCGGATTCCATTGCCTCTATCGCCGGCGCCATCAGTGGTGCTTACTTAGGCCACAATGCCATCCCCAAGGACTGGCGCAAGCGCATCGAAAATCGTCAAGTCTTAATCGAGCTTTCAAAACAGTTGTATCAAGAGCATGAGAGGTAGAGTTTTCAAGCAGGATCTCCCGGCTCTAGACAGAGAGTCTTGTCGATCTTCACAAAGAAAGAATGTTAGATCCGCGCTATTGCCACAGGTTATTTCAATTCAGCGAACTCCTCACCCGGCCTTCGGGCAGCCCCAAGGGAGAGAGGCTGGGGGTGGGGGATAGATGAGATTTCCTGAACAGCTTGCAGCAATTTGATTGCTATGAAATCCTCTCGACGTGAATTCCTGAAAACCTCAAGTCATGCAGCCATGGCAGGAGCGAGTGCTTCCGTCTACCAAAACATCCTGGGAGCTAATGAGCGTGTTCGTGTCGGGTTTATTGGGGTCGGACTCATTGGGAAACGTCACCTGCTGGATTTCATGGCTCAGCCCGATGTGGAAGTTGCGGCCATCTGCGAAGTTTATGAGCCACGACTTTCGGAAGGCGTTTCCACCAGCGGGGGCAAGGCGGCGCGGTTCAAGGATTTTCGGAAGATGCTAGATCGCCAGGACCTTGATGCTGTGGTGGTTTCCACGCCCGACCACTGGCATGCGCTGATGACCATGATGGCTTGCGCTGCCGGTAAAGATGTCTATGTGGAAAAGCCCTTGACTCATGTGGTGCGCGAAGGGCGTTGGATGGTGGAGGTGGCAACCTATCACAAGAGAGTTGTCCAGGTGGGCACACAGCAACGCTCAGGAGAGCATTATAAGGAATGCATGGATTTGATTCGCCGCGGCCATATTGGCGAAGTCAGAAACGCGCGAATCACGGCCTTCCGAAACATTATGCCAGGATTCACTTTGGCCGTTGGAACAGAACCCCTGGCCGAAGAGGAGTGGAATCTGTGGCTCGGGCCAGCCCCCTATGTCCCTTTTGACAAGCGCCGCTGCATATACCACTTCCGCTGGTTTTGGGATTACTCGGGGGGACAAACCACCAACCTTCTCTCGCATGATTTGGATATTGTGCAGTGGGTAACAGGTCAATTGCCTCGCTCTGTTTCAGCGATGGGTGGCAGGTTTTCTTTGCAGGGGATTGGGGAAACTCCGGATGTTTTCGAGGCCATCTTTGCCTATCCGGGTTTTATCGCCAACTGGTCCGACCGAGAAATCGGGGCTCGCAGCCCTGGAACGACAGATAGACTGGAGTTTTGTGGAACACTAGGAACGCTGGTGATCAGCCGAGACGGGTTCGAAATATTTCCTGATAAAATTCTCCCTGCTGATCATCAGATCCCTCAATTTACGAGTCCGCGGCGTCCAGCCGAGACAGACACAAAATACCGTACCTCTGCCTTAAAAGAAGAAGGATTTCAAGAAGTTAAAGACCAATTCCGGCCGCACGTGCGCAATTTTCTGGAATGCATCAAGTCGCGAAAACAGCCCGTTTCCGACCTGGAAAGCGGACATCGGACCATAACGTCCTGCCATTTGGCCAATCTGTCAATGAAGCTGGGGCGCACTCTGCATTGGGATGCTGAAAAAGAACTAATCCTTGACGATCCAGAGACGAATCAATTATTGACAAAAGAATACCGTTCGCCTTGGGATCGGGAACTAAAATCGGTTTTGCCACCGAAGCCTTCTTAATATGTGAGATTTGAAAATGCCGGTCGAGGACTTTGATTCATGAGCCCTTTTTCTTCAGATAAACCTGTAGGGTCGCGACGAGACTTCTTATACTCGGTTTCTGCTCTGGCCCTGTCCCAGATCGTCAAACCGGGTGTCAATCCAGCCTTAAGCACTTTTGGAATTGTTTACACTTCGTTTGCGATTCGTTCGCGCCAGTCTGCCCAGGCTCAGGAACAATCCGAGGGTCCGGCAATCCCAGCCGAGAAATTTATCGACCTGTGCAAGTCATTTGGAGGCGATGGATGTCAAATGGATCTATCGCAGCTGTCCTCCACAGATGAAGACTACCTTAAGCGCCTCCGCCGCTCATTGGAAGAAAAGGGGATGTTTCTGGAGTTATCTATCGATGCGCAGGTATTGGGAGACAGCAGAGCGTTGGGGAACGCAGCCTCGATAGCGACTCAACTGGGAGTATCGCGTCTCCGCGTGGGGATTAATGGACGTCGTTACGAGGAATTCTTCGAGCTTAGGAAGTGGAAAGACTTTGCCACACACTGGCAGGGAGTTTTGCGACAAGCTGAACCCATACTCAAACAAAATCGCATCCTGCTGGGTGTCGAGAACCACAAAGAATGGACGACCGACGAATTAGTCGAAATGCTGCGGGGCATCGGCAGTTCCCACGTGGGAGCATGCGTTGACTTCGGTAATAACCTGGCTCTTTTGGAGGACCCCCTGGAAG
>JBGOVH010000276.1:0-4724 GCA_041478005.1 Terriglobia bacterium
CATCAAGAACCGCACCGACATGCTTACTACGGGGATCCGAACCCCGGTGGGGATTAAGGTGTTTGGGAGCGATCTTAACGAAATGGAGAAAATCGGCAGCCACGTCGAAGCGATTCTTAAACAGCTGCCTGAAACCCGCTCCGTGTATGCTGAGCGAGTGGCTGGCGGCTATTTCGTAGACTTTAATTTGAAGCGTGATCAGCTGGCGCGTTATGGGTTATCTGTAGCAGACGCTCAAGCCATAATAATGTCGGCAATCGGTGGCGACAACGTGACCACAACCATCGAGGGACGCGCTCGTTATCCTGTCAATGTCCGCTATCCGCGCGAACTCCGCGATAACCTGGAACGGCTCAGCCAGGTGCTGGTTCCTACACCCAGCGGGTCACAGATTCCGATGGCGCAAATTGCCGATATCCGGCAAGTCACCGGCCCGTCGATGATCCGGGATGAAAATGGTATGCTGGCCGGCTACATTTTCGTGGACCTTTCTACCAGCAATATCGGAGGTTATGTCAACTCTGCCAAGAAACTAGTGCAGGAAAAATTGAAGCTGCCTCCCGGTTATTCCCTTGTATGGAGCGGCCAGTACGAAAACATGCTTCGGGTTCGTGAACGTCTGAAGATTGTCGTTCCTGTGACGCTGGTCTTGATTTTTGCCTTGTTGTACATGAATACCAAATCCGCAGTCAAAGCGGGCATCGTCATGCTAGCGGTCCCCTTCTCCATCATCGGAGCGGTATGGTTGATGTATTTGTTGGATTACAATATTTCTATTGCCGCCTGGGTGGGAATGATAGCCCTTATGGGGTTAGATGCGGAAACAGGCGTGTTCATGCTTCTCTTTCTCGATCTTGCCTACGAAGAAGCTCGACGAAAGGGGGTCTTACGAAATAAGCTTGATTTGATAGAAGCAATTATCCACGGCGCTGTGAAGAGAGTGCGGCCCAAAATGATGACCGTGACAGCCGCGTTCATGGGATTGATGCCAATCATGTGGTCCACGGGGACAGGCTCTGACATGATGAAACGAGTGGTAGCGCCCATGGTTGGAGGACTAGCAACCTCCTTCGTCTTGGAACTACTGGTTTATCCTGCCGTTTACTTTCTCTGGAAATGGCATTCCGAGGTGAAGGGGCAGGCTTTCGAACCTGCTCTGGAGACTGGCAGGAGTTGAGATTTTCAATCTGCGCTGTAGCCGGAGGTGGCTCGCCCCAAACCAGCCTCACCGAGGCCAGCTACAACCGATTTTCAGAAGAGCCGTTCATGCCGCTTTCAGCGGCGCCACCAAGAATGAGACGATTGTCCCCCTTCGACAAGGTGGGACTACACGGGGGTGGGCAGTCGGAGTCTCCGCAGACCTCCCCCTGACCCCCTCCTTGACAAGGAGAGGGAACGCTATTTTCAAGGAGTAATTCTTATGTCAGGCAGAAATCATCTGACTTCAAAACGGTCTTTCCACCCTCTCCTCATCGGGCTGGCAATAGTCGCTTTGTTTGCGATTGCCTTTTACCTGGTGCAAAGCGGTCATCTCGCATCCGGGAAGCCCATTTGCTCCGTTTGCCAGCGTCCGTTGCACAAAGGGATGACGTTCGTCGTCTCTACACGGGATGGAAAGGAATACCCGGCCTGCTGTCCCCGTTGCGGTCTTCGATTCGCCATCGAAAAGGACGCTCATCCTTCTAAAGCGACCGACTTCAGCAATGGTGAAATCATTTCTCCTATCAGCGCCATTTACTTGGAAGGATCTAAAGTCATGGAATGCTGTACCAGCACGACGGTGAGGTCTGACAATGGGATGATCTGCGAAATGCATTTTGACCGTTGCCAGCCCAGTCTGCTCACATTTGCCAGACTCGAAGATGCAGAGGCTTATCAACTACGTCAGGGTGGACGCATTCTCAGCTTTGCAAAAGTACGAGAGAGTGTATTGGAGCAAATGGGACGATGAAGGGATGAAGGTGCAACCTCGACCAGTCCCCTTGCGAACGCTTCTTTGGATTACATCCTTTTCGCTTAACACCAAGATGAGGTCTTATGAAACGTACAATCTCTATTTCACTTTGGATCATTTGTCTTGTCCTCATTGGGTTCCCACTCAACGCTGAAACCCGTCTGTACGTGCGACATGATCACGGGCTAAGAAGCTGCAGCGGGGAATTGGTCTTTGGCGACCAGCAGGTGGAATACATCACAACGAACAAGAAGGACGCCCGCGTTTGGAAATACGAAGACATTCAGCAAGTGGGATTGCTGGGTGAAAAGAAAATTTCGGTGGTGAGCTACGAAGATCGGAAGATCGCATTTGGCAAAGACAAGAGATTTGATTTTGAATTGCTGGACGGAACAGTTCCGGAATCGCTTTGGAACTTTTTGCCAACTCGTCTCACACGGCCCTTGGTGTCCGAGAGGATTCCCACCGGCATCGCCTCAAAGTTTGAGATCCCCGTCAAGCATCAACATGCCTTGGGCGGCTGCCAGGGCATCTTAAGAATTGGTGAACACTTTGTAGTTTATGAAACTCCTGACAAAGAGGACTCCCGTATCTGGCGTTTTGAGGACCTTTCATCCATGGGTAGTACCGGCTCCTTTCAATTGCGCCTCACCAGCATGGAACGAACCGGATCGGAGATCAGTAGCGAAAAGAATTTCATCTTTGAACTCAAGCGCCGTCTTGAGCCGGATGTCTACGATTTCATCTGGTGGAAAATAAACGGCCCGAAGATTTCTCTGAAGTGAACTGCTCGTCTGGCTTATTAGTCGCAAAACTGTCAGTTATGGACACTTCGTATGCTGAATTCTTCTTCTGAAGTCAACCGCGATCGAGAAATCTGATCCACGTTCATCTCTGTTTATCTGCGTCCCAAGATTTTCTATTTGCCTGTGGCTACTCCGACGTCGCGACCAACCGGGATCGAGAATCAAATCGGTTGAGTCTGGCGGATATGTTTGCGCGCATGAGGTCTGACTGCTCCTTGGAAAACTGCAACTCTCCTTCCGTGGCAAGTTTTAGTTGCTCGCGATCCCAGTGAGCCCGCATCATGCCTTCTTTAGAATGGGCATCCGGGCCCAAGAGAAGATGACCAAATTCGTGCGCAATGGCGTTTCCTAGAATCCTGAAGATTTTGCCCCCTTTAGCAGTTCGTTCAACTCGATCATAGAAAATGGTCGCCATCACACCACCTTCCTTGTCTGGCGGCGCGAAGCCTAAGTCGGTACTCTGAAACTTAGCCGTTGTCGACCCAAACATTTTTGGAATGATTCTCAAACTGAGCTCGGCTGGGCCTACTGGTTGTTGACACTCCGGTCGATCCGGTGAACTCGGAGAGCAATCCAGCCATGCGATCTCTAGGCTCGCTTCCCGAAGAATTCTGGCGGCTTCACTCTCGGCCTCGGCGAGCATTTTACTCGAGACTCTGGCAAAGTTGTAAACTCGAACTTTGATTGCAGGAGTCTGTTTTACTTCTTCATTTGCAGGGGGTTGGGCACTACCAGGCAGGACCGAAGTTAGGAAAAAGCAAAAGACGCAGGAATTCCTCAATAATTGACTCATGCTGTTCGCCTCCGTGGGGGATTTGGATCAGCTCTCTGGCTGTCTTCACCCCCTAAGGCGAACGAGAAGTCGAAAAACTATCACCCCTCTCAAATTTTTTGGTCTTGCGGGAGAACCGCTTCGGTCGGTCAGTCTTACACGATCCCTGCCTCCGTGCTATAATTTCGATCTTTATCCATGGCTCGCGGCTGGACTTCAGAAGCTGGGGAGACTTTGGCCTTGCCTGGTTGATAACTGGTAGCCACGGTGAGCGTCTTTTGCGAGCCGTGGGCTTTGGTGTCAGAACCGGAGATCATTGATGAATGCCAGTTGGACATGAAAAACCTAACGGCCTAGTTCAACTCAGACCACCTCGTCCACGGCCGAACTGATCCTCTCGGCTCCAAAACCCCCGGCTCGCAAAAGACACTCACCGTGGCTACCCATTGTTCCTCGTGTCCAGCAAATGAAATATGGCACTGAGTCTGGTGCTATAATGGAGCGCATTGGAACATGGATTCACGCTGATAAGGAGAGAGGATGGAGGCGCCTGCACCTCAAGAGGTAACACTGCTCTTAAAAGCCTGGAGCGGCGGAGATCAGGCTGCCCTGGAGAAATTGGTTCCGCGTGTCCGTGCGGAACTGCACAGGCTCGCTAAGCGTTATATGCAGCAGGAGCGCCCCGGACATGTCCTCCAAACCACGGCGCTGGTCAATGAGGCTTATCTAAGGTTGATTGACTGGAAGAATGTGAGCTGGCAAAACCGGGCTCACTTCTTTGGCGTGTCGGCTCAACTCATGCGGCGCATCCTGGTCGATTTCGCCCGCAGCCGTCTTCTTCGTGAGCGTGAAGGTGAAGTGCACCAGGTCACATTCGATGAAGCTCTGATCGTCTCCAAGGACCGTGGCGCAGACCTGGTGGCGATCGACGATGCACTTAATGCTCTGGCACAGGTGGATCCGAGAAAGGCCCAGATTGTGGAACTGCGTTTCTTTGGTGGATTGAGTGTAGAGGAAACAGCTGAGGTCCTGAAAATCTCGAGCATCACCGTCATCCGCGAATGGAACAAGGCCAAGGCCTGGCTATATAAGGAAGTGAAGAGTGGCAAGTGAGCAGTGACGAAATGGGGGATGCTAGCTCCTGGATGCATCTGTGAAGCGTGAAACGTGAGGCATTAAACATGATGCTGGA
>JBGOVH010000553.1:0-2886 GCA_041478005.1 Terriglobia bacterium
CACTCTTTGGAATCATCTTTTCAGAGCGCAAATGGATGACACGGGCTCTCCTCGCGATTTCACTGCTGGCAGTTATTCTATCTATGGGGAAGTATTCCCCCGTCTATTCCTGGTTGTTTCAGTACTGTCCCTTGTTTCGCTATGGACGCTATCCCGTGAAGTATTTGCTGATTCTCAATTTTTCTCTCTCATTGCTGGCAGGCTACGGGTTTCATCGATTCGAAGAATTGAAAAAGGCAAATTTCTTAAGAGAAATCGTAAAGAGCAGGCGATTCCGCGTGTTCCTGGGCCTCGTTGTCGCTCTCTTCGTTCTTGCGATTGCATTCAGTGCGGGACTGAATTGGTATTGGCCGCACCTTAAGGGCGTTGACGGTAATTCTTTGTCGATCCATGCCGGAGGGCAGAATTTGCAGATTAGCCAGTCCATCATTCTTGGGTCACTAAAGAATCTACAGATCCAGCTTGGTGGCTTCCTCCTTTTCCTGGGATTCATGCTGGCCCGCCGAGTGCGATTGGGCCTGGCTCAGGTAGTCGGTGGGGGTCTTATTCTTTTTGACCTCGCCATTAGCAATTTTTGGATTAATCCGCTAATCCCAAATGAGCTATATGACACAGCCCCAGCTGCGTCATACCTGCAAACAAAGATGAATAAAGAGGGACTCTTTCGGGTCTACTCCTTAGGTGAAGAGGATTCGGAAAATGACCTGCGGTTGTTGGGGAAGAGCGACTCCATTGCCTGGACCTATTACTATCGCAAGCTGTCTCTGTGCCAGTTGCTCTCTGCTAAAGACCACATTCAATATTCAGTCTTTGATCCAGTCGATCGATTGGAGACTCAGACCAGCCAGGCGATTAACTTCGAGCTGAAGAAGACAAAGTCGCAGGAAGAGAAACTCAGCTTTGTGGCTGGATTGAACGTGGGTTTTATTGCCTCAGTTAGGGAACTTACCAGCCCGCTTCTCAAGCTGGAGACCATGTTCGGAATCAACAGCTCCGAGCCTTTCCGGATCTATCGATTGTTGAACAAACTCCCCAGAGCTTTCTTAATTGACGAAGAGGGCGGCAGCCAGGAGAATCAACAGACCATTCGAGACTATCTATCAGCTGGCTCAGCTACAGCATCTTCGAGTACGAGCTTAAATCTGGATGGGCTATCGGGAAATCAAACGCCCGATCGCCTGGATCAGGCGCGCATTGTGAAGTATACGCCTGACATGGTACAGCTTGAGGCTGCTTCAGAGAAAAGACGTTTGTTGGTGTTGCTGGATAATTTCTATCCGGGCTGGCATGCGACAGTGGATGAGAAGGAAGTGCCGGTCATCTGCGCCAATTACATTTACCGGGCCATCCAGTTTCCTCCAGGTGAACACAAGGTGATATTTACTTACAAACCCAGGTCATTTCGTTTTGGTTTTTGGATTACTTCCATGACAGCCATGGCCTGGGCGATTGCAGGTCTGATCCAGTGGTTTGCCGTCAGGAGGAGGAAAATTCAAGGCCGGACGCAAGGATTAATGCAAACGTAGTCCCCAATTATGCATAAACAACAAAGCGATTCCCGCAAGACCCTTGCTCCGTTGGCTTCACTCCCCTCACCCGCCCTTGTGAACGCTTCTCAAGCATTCACCCCTCTCCCCGGTGGGGACGAGGAAAGGTGTGAAAAAATTGGAACACGCCGCGTGAGGGCACGCGGCCTACAATAATTCCAATGGGCTTGTCACCGTGTTGTAGGCCGGGTCCCCCGACCCGGCGGAATTTTTTCACACCTTCAGGGGCGGGCGTGAGGGAACAGTTGTCGCAATGATGCATAATTTGGGAAGTAAGCAACGTTCCAATGCAAACTATCACCAACCAGCGGTTTCACCCGTCCTACTGATATCATGTCTGCCAAACTAGCTCAATGGCCACGCTGGCTACAGGTTCTTTCCAAAGCCTTCCTCTTGGCGATGACTCTTATCGTGCCAGTGGTCATCATGAAAGGCAAAAGCGCAACCTTCGACGAGGTCTCGCATCTGCCGGCCGGTTATTCCTACTTTGTCAGGCATTCCATCCAGTACAACCAGCAGCATCCACCTCTCATAAAAGAAATCTGCGCCCTGCCGCTCTTATTCATGAAAATAAGAGTCCCGGCGGTCTTTCCGGAGAATGGATGGGCGTTTGGACAGGAATTTCTCTATAGCCAGGACGCTGACAAATTGATGTTCTGGGGACGCATTCCAGCCGTCCTGATGTCATTAGGGCTGGCAGCTTTGGTAATGATTTGGGGAGGCAAGCTGTGGGGGACATCGGCAGGCCTCTTATCACTTTTTCTCTATGCCACGGATCCTACCCTCACGGCGCATTCTCAACTTGTCACTACCGATGTGGGAGTCGCCTTTTTTTCTACCTTGTATCTCTTCCTGCTCCGTTTGTATTTGTTGAAACCCGACTGGAAGAGGTTGGCTCTTTCGGGGCTCTCTCTCGGCCTTGCCTTGGGCTCAAAATTCTCGGCGGTAATCCTAATCCCGATGACACTCATCCTGCTGGGAGTTGGTGAGTGGAACCGGCGCCGAGCCTCCACCGAAGCCTTGCCTGGAATGGATGAAAAACTAAATGAACAAAACTCAAGCCGACTATCCTCATTTTCTACAAGATTGGCGGGCCTCGGGCTTATGCTGGGCCTGGCTTATCTGGTGCTCTGGATCATTTATTTCCTGCCAAACGATCCGTTCTTTTATGTCAAAGGGATGAGGGCAGTGAACCAGGATCATCGGCCTGATCTTCATTTCTACCTGATGGGTAATTTTCAACCTAAGGGCTGGAGAGTTTATCTTCTGGTGGCCTGGCTTGTGAAAACGCCCATTCCTTCCATCATTCTACTGGCTGTGGCACTTGGCTTATTCTTGG
>JBGOVH010000588.1:0-2686 GCA_041478005.1 Terriglobia bacterium
CTGGGTAAAGAGACGAAGGATGCGTCCATATTTCGAGTACGGATCAGTGATCACAAGATAGAGCAGGTGGTAAGTCTTGGAGATATCCCCCTTGCTTTTGGTTTCTTTGGGCCATGGTTTGGTCTTGCTCCAGACGATTCCCCCTTGATCGTGCGGAACAAGAGCACTCAAGAAATTTATGCTCTGGATTTGGAGTTACCGTGATCTACACGGCCTGAAGGTCTATTTGAAGATGTGCCTTACTGTCAAAGAAAGGTCGGGGAGCACTTTAGAGGTCAAGTGACTGCCGCCTCCGCATAGGGCTACGGTACTCACTTCTTTCCCTGACAAGTCTAAAACTTCAATGGTTTCTCCCTCTGGGCTGACTAGCCAACATTCCTTAACACCGATTTTCTGGTAATCTTTTAGTTTTTCTCCAACGCTGCGCCGAGAATCGCTAGAAGAAAGTACCTCGACAACCAAATCAGGGGCCATAGTAATGAAGTTAGAGTCGTCGCTGGTGGAGACATCGGCTCCGGTCTGAGTTTTCAAATACAAAACATCAGGCTGTCTTGTTCGCAGCTTCGGGTGTCTCTCGATGAGCACATCCATCGGGGCATGCAAGACTTCCCCAAGATTCTGTTCCGATACAAAAGATTCCAACAACGAAGCAATACGAAGAACAAGCTTTTGATGGCGCTTTGTTGGGGAAGGAGTCATTTGCAAGTCTCCGTCAATGATTTCGTAACGCTGGTTCATTTCAGGCATTAGCAAGTAATCTTCGTAGCTGATCAATTTAATTTCGGTTGGCATCACTTCCCCTGCTTAAGCTTTCAAACATTGTAACAGAGAGAAGGCGAGGCAGGATTGTTTTGTTTCCCCTAAAGGTTCTGAAGGTCCCCCGATCCTGAGGCCATGAAAACCGAACTTATCCCCCCTTCGAAATCCACCGTACTCGATTGGGATAAGGAGTTGCCGCTAATTTTGTCTTGACCATCCCGTTCCCTATACCCTCCAATAGATAGCTATGAAGATCGAGGTACTGCTGTTCGCACGGCTGCGAGAAATCGTGGGGCGTGACAAACTGGAACTCCAGCGCCAGGAAATGTTCACTGTGCGGGATGTTTGGGATGGCCTTCGTGCACTCTATCCGCGGGTCGACGGTTTTGGCAGAAGTTTGATTTTCTCGGTGAACCAGGAGTTTGCTGATTTTGAAACTTCCGTCAAGGAGGGCGATGAAGTGGCGATTTTCCCCCCGGTCAGTGGCGGAGAATCACGCTCGAAGAAGGTGTATGCCGAAGATGATGCTGGCAACGTTTTTCAGATCGTTCGCAACCCTATTTGTCTGGAAGCTCTCGTGGAACAGCTTCGCCAGCCCGAGGATGGCGCCATAGTGGTTTTCGACGGGATCGTTCGTAACAACACCAGGGGCCGCAGAACGCTTTACCTGGAATATGAAGCATATGAGCCGATGGCCCTCAAGAAGATGAAGGAAATCGCAGAGAGCGTCAAACAGAAATGGAACATCAATAGGATTGGAATTGTCCATCGCCTGGGCCGGTTGGAAATTGGGGAAGCCAGTGTTGTCATTGCAATAACTTCAGCACATCGAGGTATCGCTTTTGAGGCTTGCCGGTTTACCATCGACACCTTAAAGAAGATCGTCCCCATCTGGAAAAAAGAATTCTTCGAAGATGGCGAGGTGTGGGTAGAGGGCGACTTTCCTGCGGAACTGACTCCTGACAACTTGCCCGGATGATTGTTCATCCTAACCTCTTCCTATTGCACTTGGCGCTCCCAAACTAACTCATCGAGCCATCTTCCTCATACATGAATGAACAGCCCGCTAAGAAAATTGTACTTGCCCTGCTAGTTTTGGTTTTCTGGAGTTCAAGATTTGAAGGGGCTGTTGCTCAAGCCAAGACTTCTAAGGAAGACTACAAATTGGTGGTGGACGTCAATCTGGTGAGGGTTCTCGCCACTGTGACTACTTCGGAAGGAGCTTGGGTGCCCAGTCTCAAACAAGAGGATTTTGAAATTTACGAGAATGGCAAATTGCAGCAGATTGCCTTGTTTGGCAAGGAAGCCGATCAGCCTCTGCAACTCTTTTTGCTCTTTGACAGTTCTGCGAGCATTGCCACGGAACTGAAGACTCAGCAAGAGGCTGCCATCGAGTTTCTCGTTTCCATACTTCGCCCGGTGGACCGTGTGTCTATCTTGCAGGTCTCGGATGAAGTCAGCGAGTTGGTGCGCACTTCGAATCATCTAGAGAAACTTAGCCTCGCCATTCGTTCGATCAAGCCCGGCGGTGGGACCTCGCTTTACGACGCCGTTTACCTGGCTTCTGAAATCCTTTCTGCGTCTCGAGGCCGAAAAGTAGTAGTGGTGATTTCGGATGGAACGGATACTACCAGCCATGTCCAATTGAAGGAATGCCTCAGAAAGACACAAAATTCTGAAGCGGTAGTATACGCTTTGGTCGTTCAGCCCATCAAAAGCGAGCCTGGGCGCAACCTTGGAGGAGAACACGCCATGATCTATTTGGCGGAGAAAACCGGGGGACGTTTTTTCAAAGTGAATTCGGCTGCATCCGTAAGGTCATCTTTTGCCAAAATCAGCGATGAACTGCGCACCCAATACTACTTGGGATACTACCCACAAGACAGGGGAGCCGGAGAGGAATTCCACAGGATCGAAGTAAGGGTCA
>JBGOVH010000167.1:0-5969 GCA_041478005.1 Terriglobia bacterium
AATAATCGTCCCCCCTTGGACAAGGGGAGACTACAGGGGGGTGGCGCTCAGAACCTCCTCAAACCTCCCCCTCACCCCCCTCCTTGTGCAAGGAGGGGGAACGCCTGGCCCCTGACGCCTAGCCCCTAACACCTTTTTTCAAGGGAGTTAGGAGGGATGATCTTATATGAGGAGTCCCAATGTCCGCTAAGACTATTGCTATTCTGGGCACGCTGGATACGAAAGGTGAAGAGTTTCGTTATCTGCGGGACCAGATTGAATCGGCGGGCTTGAAGACATTGCTCGTAGACGTCGGAGTCCTCGATCCGCCAGTTTTCGAGCCTGACATCTCTCGCACTCAGGTAGCCCAGGCCGGAGGAGCTGATCTGGATCGCCTCCTGGCTGAAAGAGACCGTGGACGGAGTGTTCAGGCCATGGCCAGCGGAGCCACAATCGTGATCCGGCAGCTCTACGATGAAGGAAGAATTCAAGCAGTAATCTCGCTCGGCGGTTCTGCCGGCACTACGATTGGGACTGCCGCCATGCGCGCTCTCCCAGTGGGCTTTCCCAAATTGATGGTATCCACATTGGCATCCGGGAACACTCGACCGTATGTGGGAACCAAAGACATCCTCATGCTCTATTCTGTCGTTGACATTGCGGGTCTGAATATCATCTCACGGCAAATATTGGACAATGCCGCTGCCGCAATCTCAGGCATGCTGAGGCATTCAGGAACGATCCGTGCTGAATCAGATAAGCCACTAATTGCCGCCACCATGTTTGGCGTGACGACGCCATGCGTGACGAAAGCCCGCCAAATTGTGGAAGAACGGGGCTACGAGGTGTTGGTTTTTCATGCTACTGGCACAGGGGGAGAGGCATTGGAAGGGCTGATCGCCGATGGGTTCATCTCTGGCGTGTTAGATATCACAACTACCGAACTTGCGGATGAATTGGTTGGCGGGGTACTCAGCGCCGGGCCTCATCGACTCGAGGCGGCAGGCTCTAAAGGCATTCCTCAGGTAGTTTGCCCGGGTGCCATTGACATGGTGAACTTCGGGCCCATGGAGACCGTTCCGTCCAAATTTAAGGCACGCAGACTCTACGAGCATAATGCCACGGTCACCTTAATGCGCACAACTCCCGAGGAATGCGCACAACTCGGACAAATCACAGCTGAGAAGCTGAATCGTGCAAAGGGTTCTGTAGCATTTGTGATGCCTCTGAAGGGGGTATCGGCTATTGATGTCGCTGGAGGGCCGTTCTATTGGCCTGAAGCTGATGCGGCCTACTTGAAGACCTTGAAGAACAATCTCGATCCACGCATACATCTCATTGAGGTCGACGCTCATATCAATGACGAACGATTTTCAACCGAGCTCGCACACGTTATGCTGGGGTTCCTGGCTGGCTAATATTTGGGTTCTATTTCACTTCCAACTCCCGAACTCGAACGTGCTCGGACCCAAAACCGGGCCTTTCAGAACGACGCAATCTAAAGTTTCTGCCCAGTTTCTGGAAGGATTCCATGTACAAATAGAAGACGGGAGTAATGTAGAGCGTCAGTAGTTGGGATACGAGCAAACCGCCAACGACTGCCAGGCCCAGGGGTCGGCGGGTTTCAGCCCCGGCTCCAAAGCCGAGCGCGATTGGCAAAGTGCCCATCAGAGCTGCCATGGTCGTCATCATGATGGGCCGAAAGCGCACCAGGCAAGCTTCATAAATAGCATCAGATGGTTTCTTTCCCAAAGTCCTCTGGGCTTCGAGGGCAAAATCAATCATCATGATGGCATTCTTCTTGACAATTCCCACCAGCATAATAATGCCGACAAAAGCATACATATTCAATTCGGTATGAAAGATCATCAGAGTCACCAAAGCTCCGAAGCCAGCGGAAGGAAGTCCAGAAAGAATGGTGATCGGATGAATGAAACTCTCATAGAGAATTCCAAGCACCATATAAATGACCAGAATTGCCATCAGCAGCAAAAGTCCCATCCCCTGCAGCGAAGATTGAAACGCCTGTGCCACGCCTTGAAAGCTGGTACTGATGGTAGCTGGCAAATCCCTCCGCCCGAATTCCTCAATTTGGCTCACTGCATCTCCCAGGGCCACACCAGGTTTGAGATTAAAAGAGATCGTCACGGAGGGAAGCTGACCCAGGTGCGTGACCGTCAGAGGCCCAACTCCACGCGACAATCTGGCAACGGCGTTTAATGGTACCAATAAACCCTTAGCCGATCGGATATACAACATGGAGAGGGAGGCCGGATCTCTCTGGTATTGGGGTTCGAGTTCCAGGATGACCCAGTATTCGTTGGTGGGCGTGTAGATCGTCGAGACCTGACGTGAGCTATAAGCGTCGTACAAAGCATTTTCAATTTGATCGGCCGTAACACCCAAGGATGAAGCCTTGTCCCGGTCAATCTCGACAACGGCCTGAGGGCTGGCGATTTGCAAATCACTCGTGACGTCTTCCAGACCCGGCAAAGCACGGATCCTGGATTCCATCAAGGTCGCCGCCTGGTAGAGTTCCTTTGTCTCAGAACCCTGCAGCGTGTACTGATACAAGCTTTTGGTCAACTGCCCTCCAATCCTGACGGGAAGAGGGATCTGCAGAAAGATCCGTATCCCCGGAATCTGGGACAGCTTGGGACGGAGTTCTTCAATGACCCCTTCGGAATTGAGTCGCCTCTCGGAACGTGGTTTGAGTCGCATGAAGATGCGTCCCGTGTTGCCAGTGGAATTCGGACCGCTGGCGCCAATGCTGGAAGAAAAGGAGTCCACATTCGGGTCTTGCCGGACAATAGCGGCCAGTGCCTTCTGATGATTGGCCATTTCCTCGAAAGAGATATCCTGAGCCGCTTCGGTGAAACCAAAAATCTGCCCGTTGTCTTCGCTGGGAATAAATCCTTTGGGGATAACAACGAAAAGGTACAGGGTGGCCATCAGGAGAATCGCAGAGAAAACCATGGTGGCGGGCCGATGCGCTAGAACGCTCTGCAAAGTCCGTTCATAAACTCTCAATGTTCCCTCGAAAATCCGTTCCGTGGCAGCATAAAAGCGCCCATGCTTCTCTTCTCGAGGCGGACGGAGGAAGCGGCTGCAGAGCAGTGGGGTCAGACTGAGAGAGACAAAGCCGGAAATCAAAATGGCCATCCCAATGGTCACGGCAAATTCACGGAAAAGCCGCCCAACTAGGCCGCTCATGAAAAGAACAGGGATAAAGACTGCGGCAAGAGAAAGTGTCATCGAGAGAATGGTGAACCCAATCTCCCGGGTGCCATTCAAGGAAGCTGCCAAGACACCTTCGCCCTGCTCCATATGCCTTACGATATTCTCGAGCACTACAATGGCGTCATCTACCACAAAACCCACAGAAAGAGTCAAGGCCATCAACGAGAGGTTGTCCAGGCTGTAGTCCAACAGGTACATGATGGCAAAGGTACCGATGATCGACATGGGAAGAGCGAGGCTGGGGATTATGGTGGCGGACAGATTGCGCAGGAAAAGGAAAATCACCAGGACCACCAGGCAGACCGTCAGAAAAAGGGTGAACTTCACGTCATTCACGGATGCGCGGATAGATTCGGATCGATCATAAAGAATGTTGAGGTTAATTCCGGCTGGCAACTGAGAGCGGAACGTGGGCAGAAGCTTTTTGATAGAGTCTACCACCTCGACTGTGTTTGTCCCGGGTTGGCGCAAGACTGGAAGGATGATGGAGCGCCGCTGGTCAAACCAGCTTGCCAGCTTGTCATTTTGCACCCCGTTGATGACCCGTCCCAGCTCCTCAAGCCGCACCGGAGAGCCATTGCGATAGGCTACGATGAGGGGTCGATAAGCTTCGGCATTGGTCAGTTGTCCGCTGGCCTGCACTGTAAAAGCTTGATGTTTGCCGTACAGGGTGCCTGTAGGTATGTTGACGTTTCCCTGCTGGATGGCCTTCTCGACTTCGTCAATCCCGATGCCGCGTGAGGCCAGGAGCATAGGATCCACCTGAACTCGGACCGCAAACTTTTGCGATCCCAAGACTCCAACCTGGGCCACGCCGCTAATGGTGGAAATCCGTTGGGCGACCATTATTTGGGCGTATTCGTCCACAGTGGAAAGGGGAAAAATCTCCGAGTTTAAGGAGAGGAAAAGAATGGGCTGGTCAGCAGGATTGACCTTCAGGTAGGTGGGAGGACTAGGCATTCCCGGAGGTAGTTGGCGCTGCGCCGCAGTAATAGCAGCCTGCACATCCTGGGCGGCTGCATCAATGTTCCGGCTCAGCGTGAACTGTACGGTGATCTGAGTCAGCCCCAGCGCGCTCAGTGAAGTCATGGAATCAATCCCGGCAATGGTGGAGAACTGGCGCTCCAGCGGCGTCGCCACTGACGAAGCCATTGTCTCAGGACTGGCTCCCGGAAGGCTGGCTGAGACCTGGAGAGTAGGAAAGTCCACATTAGGCAAGTCGCTAACGGGAAGCAGGCGATATCCCATGATTCCAAAAAGCAGGATGCCCAGCATCACCAGCGTCGTCATCACGGGGCGGCGAATGAAGACTTCGGCAATATTCATGGCCCTTTTCTCTCGCTGTCTATAGTACTACGCTTCACCTCGACCAAAGCTCCCGGGACCAGCCGAAGCTGGCCATCAGTAACCACCGTTTCCTGGGGTTTGAGCCCCTTCTCTACCACAATCTCACCACGGATTGAAGCGCCAATGACTACGGACCGCAATTCAACCGTCAAATCAGGCTTAACCACAAATACATACTGCCCTGACTGTCCCGTTTGGATGGCGCGTGAAGGAACTACCACTGCATTGGATAATGAGCTGAGGGTGAGAATCACATTGACGAATTGGCCAGGCCAGAGTCGCTTCTCTTGATTACTGAAAGTCCCTTTAAGCCGTATGGTTCCAGTGGTGTCATCCACCCTATTGTCGATAAACGAAAGAGCGCCCAGGACCGGATGGTCCTCTTCCGGAACGATGGCCTGCACTTCGAGTTTAGCTCTCGTCATGCGCTGTTTGATTTCGGACAGATACTGCTCCGGGACGGCAAAGCTCACAAAAATCGGCTGAATCTGATTGATGATGACCAGAGGCGGATTCTCATTAGCTTTAATCATGTTGCCCTGGTAGACGATGATGTTCCCCGTGCGCCCATCCATCGGGGAATGAATGAAACAGTGCTCCAATTGGATCTTGGCGCTCTGGATGGAAGCCTTGTCCCCTTGAATGGCTGCCTCGGCATTTTCAATTGCCGCCCTATCCGCACGAATGCCTGCCTCCAGCGCGTCGGCATTGGTTTTGATCTGATCAAAGAGTTCCTTAGCAACAACGCCTTCTTTGTATAGATTCTCATAGCGACGCGCCTGCACTTCTGCATTCTTCGCCTGAGCCGTGGATTTGGCCAGGTTGGCTTCAGCCTGTTTAGACTGGGCGGTATCCTTTGCCAGATTGGCCTCGGCCCGGCGAAGATCCGCTTCAAACGGCCGAGGATCCACCTTGAAGAGAAGATCTCCCTTTTTCACTTCATGTCCTTCTCTGAAATGAACCTCTTTCAGTTCCCCATTGACTAGAGCTTTAACCGAAACCGTGGAGTAAGCCTCGACCGTTCCAATGGCATTGACTTCCACTGGAATGGTCTTCTGAACGACTGTGGCGACGGTTACTGCCACCGTCTCTTTAGTAGAGGCAGCTCCCACACTGGAGCCAGCCTGATTCCCCGAGCAAGAGGAGAGCAACACCACAGTTACGAGTAGCAAAATCAGTTTCATAGGAATTTTCCCTGCACCCTTTAGGATTGATGAGAAAGAGGGATTTCGTCCTCGTCTTCGTCCTTGGTTTTCAAGGCCGGTTACGAGGACGATTTTCAAGGGGGTTGCCCATGCCGCTGTGCGCATTGATGTCAACTTAAGGTGGTTTCGTCCCCGATTGACGCAGAAAACGCGTCAATCGGGGCTACCAAGGCGACTGACTAGGGCATGGGTAGCCAT
>JBGOVH010000057.1:0-9462 GCA_041478005.1 Terriglobia bacterium
AATAGTCTTGGTGAAGTATTCCCCATCATTCGGGATTACTCGCCGTGCGGCTTGGTAGTGATAAATTCCACCCGTTCCGAAATCCACCGCCTGAGTGCGGTCTTGATTCTTGTATTCATTACGAATTTGAGACTCGTAGCCCGTCCAGAATCCTTCTTTGTCTCCGCGAAAGAAGACACCGCTGTTGGGATGATGATTAGCGTCTTTAGGATTGGTTTGAACGTCGAGTTGCAGGACGAAATCTTGGTACGTAGATTCTGTTTCCAGCTGTCCGGGACCTTTTTCAACGTGGATGGTCTTGTCATTAACCGACCATTCTGGTGGCTTGGCCGCTTTAGGTGAATCTACTTTTTGCCAACCGTTCAGATCTTTACCATTGAAAATGGATTTGAGTCCAAGAGGTCTCAGTTTGATGTTGCGGAATTCGATCTTCTTGTCTTTGTTGTACTGCAAGCCAATGTGTCCCACCGCGTGGCTCTTCTCCCGGGCATCAAGCAAAGTCTCGTCATTGAGCTTGACAAGGAAGTGGTCCCCTTCCAATTTGATTTCGTAATTCTGCCATTCATCGAATTTAGTTGTCACCTTCTTAGCCTTCAGATGATTGACCAGACCTCCGGTGGTATATTCCTTATGGGTGTCGCAAATCTGAAGCTCGTAACCCGTCTTCGCTGGGTCGCCTTCCTTCTCCGAGCGCAAGAACACTCCGCTGTTGCCATCAGCGCCGGTCCGATATTCGATCTTCAAAATGAAATCGGAAAACTTCGAGGTGGTTCCAAGCCAACCATTATCGCCAGACGCAGCTGAAATTACTCCATCAGCGATTTTCCATTCGGCTTTCCCATGGGACTCCCACCCAAACGTGGTTTCTCCGTCCCAGAGAAGAATCCAGCCGTCGGACACCTCCGATGGATTTAGCAGGTTCGCTTTGGATTCGGCAAACAATGACGGTCCGAGAAAAGGGATGCACAATATCAGTCTGAGCAGCGGCAGCGAAATTAATCTCATTGTCTGATTCCTCCAACGAAAGAACAGAACTAGGGCACAGGGATTGTAGCAGAGCGTCTAGATAAAGAGTGAGCGATTTGTAATGCATCAGTTACGGTGGAATCGACTTGACATGGGCATGGGTAGCCACGATTGACGCGATTTTTGCGTCTATCGTGGGCTTTCCCTCGCAGGGAAACTCACGCTTCGTTGGCGGATTGTCTTAAGGGACAACGAACGTGAGTTTCAGGTTCCTTTGGTAGGGACGGCCCGCTAGGCCGTCCGCGGCGGGCCCAGCGGGCGCGCCCTACCCTTTTGAAGTGTCCAAACTCTAGGGGCTACTGCGCTTCACATTCCAGGTGGAGCGCGCGCTCCGGTGCGCGTTCCGGAAGCGTGCGCAGGAGCGCCCGCTCCATCCAAAAACGAGAACAGAATTCTCGTATTGCTCAATATGACTGGCTAAGCATCCCAAACACCGGTTGCCACTACTTGAATGCTTCTGTTATTGTTGCCAGAGGAAACTTATACAGCGAGAGGTTCGCGTGGGCGCTGAAACAAAGCAAGGTAACGTCATTGAAATTTCGGGGGAGCGGCGCGGCCTTACAGGCTTGTGTGTTGTGGCCTTCGAAGGACGCTTTGCGCAAGAGATGGCCAGGCTGATTGAGAAACATGGAGGGCGGGCTACCATTGCGCCATCAACGGCAGAAGCCCCTTTAGGGCAAAATGTTTCGGCTTTCGAATTCGCAGAGAAACTGTTTCATGGTGAATTGAATATCACGGTTTTCCTCACTGGTGTGGGCGTCCAGACGTTGTTTGACGTTCTGGAGACAAAATTTTCTCGTCAAAGGATTGTGGACGCGCTGGGCCATCTCACTGTCGTAGCGCGTGGACCAAAGTCAGTGGAGGCTTTGCGGGCCTTCGGTGTTCCCATTGCTTTGCCAGTGGCTGAACCTTGCACCTGGAGAGAAATTCTAGAGGCCCTGGACAGCAGCGAACAGTGTCCGCCACTGAGGGAGTCCTTCATTGCGATTCAGGAATACGGGATTCCAAATACTGAATTCCTGGAGGGTCTCAAGCGGCGTGGAGGCAGAGTGCTCCAGGTTCCTGTGTATCGCTGGACTCTCCCTCAGGATACGGGACCCTTGGAAAATGCGCTAGGGAGGCTGATTCAGGGGCAATTTGAGGTGGCTTTGTTCACCAATTCAGTGCAGGTACGGCATCTCTTTCAGGTTGCCGGGCAGAGCGGCTTGGTCGAGGCTTTGCGTCAAGCTTTGTCGGGGGTGGTCGTGGGATCGGTCGGTCCTCTCTGTAGCCAGGCACTTCGAGAGCAGGGAGTGGCCGTCGATTTG
The DNA here is from genome assembly GCA_041478005.1 of Terriglobia bacterium. GTDB lineage: Bacteria > Acidobacteriota > Terriglobia > Versatilivoradales > Versatilivoraceae > JBGOVH01. Next base: position 2,334 of record JBGOVH010000057.1, read on the forward strand.
GAGCCGGAGCAGCCCAAAATGTCACAGCTAGTTGCTTCGGCTGCCGAGCATGCTCATTCTTTGCTGGCGGCAAAGAAGGCTGTAGAAGGCATGCAATCTAACGCTTCTGCCAGATCTCATCAGTCTGCTGACGCCGAGGTCATTGCTCCTGAGCTTCCTGCCAGAGCTTTTGATAAGTTGGAAGCGAGCGCCTTCATGCGGGCCTGCCGCCACCTTCCTACGGATTACACCCCCATCTGGCTGATGCGTCAGGCAGGGCGATACATGCCTGAGTACCGCGAGATCCGCGCCAGGAATTCCTTTTTGGATCTTTGCAAGAACTCGGACCTTGCGGCCGAGGTCACGGTCACGGCAGCTCACCGCCTGGGAGTGGATGCGGCAATCATCTTTGCTGACATTCTGTTGATTGTTGAGCCGATGGGCCTCGGTTTGCGCTTTGAAAAAGGGGATGGGCCGGTCATTGACGGAATGATTCGCACCCGCGCTGATGTCCAACGCTTGCGGGAAGTGGAGCCGGAGGAATCTTTGTCCTATGTTTTTGACGCCATTCGGAAGGCACGTGCAGGTTTGCGTTCGGACATTCCTCTGATCGGTTTTGCCGGTGCCCCCTTTACCCTGGCTTCTTACATTATAGAAGGTGGGGCTTCCAAGAATTACCGGCAGACTAAATCCCTGATGTACCGCGATCCCGAAGCCTGGCACGAAATGATGGGCAGTATTGCTCGAAGCCTGGTCAAATACCTGAACGGCCAAATCTCGGCTGGGGCACAGGCTGTTCAACTTTTTGATAGCTGGGTGGGTTGTCTCAGCCCTGAAGACTACAGAGAATTCGTTCTGCCCCACACCCGCTTTGTTATCGATGGGATCAAACTTGGAGTTCCCGTCATTAACTTCTCGACCGGAACCACAGGCTATTTGGAATTGGTGCGGCAAGCAGGGGGAGATGTCATTGGTGTAGACTGGAGAATCGATCTGGCAGAGGCCTGGTCGCGTATCGGTTACGACGTGGGTATCCAGGGTAATTTAGATCCCATGATTTTGTTTGCCGATCCAAAAACCATTGCTCGAAAAGCCATCCGGCTATTAGAGGAGGTTGGCAATCGGCCCGGTTATATTTTCAATCTGGGCCACGGAATCCTGCCTGAAACTCCAGTGGATCACGTTCTCGCTTTGGTTGAAGCCGTCCACGAGGTCAGTGCTGCAATGAGGGGATCTGAGGCCTGAGCGGACAAAGACTTCAACCTCTGAAAGTAGCGTTCGGAGTACCGGCTTTAGCCGGCCGGAAGACCGCCTGAAGGCGGAACTCCAAACATTTTCATGCTCTGGGTTGTGCCCTCAGGGCACATGGATAGCTCCTCCTCCTCGCCCTTGTAATCGGCGTTGAAAACCGAGGACGACGACGAGGACGATATTCTTCAATTACCCCCATTTAATTTCTCTCAATCATTGACACCCATCGCCTAATTTGTTTTTATCTCATCTCGAAGTCTTTTCATAAGCGAACTATTTTTTCTTGAGCTTAGGCTTTATTCAAATTCGACTAGGTTTATGTCTCTAGCAAAGAGGTTTTCCAACTACTTTACCTCCAGCGTAAGAAACAGGGGCTATTCATATTTCGTGAGTGGCGCCGTTCGAATTCAGGCAGGCACAGATCTTTACGTTGAAGCGGCTGTAAAGGGAAGTGAACGATACATCGTCGACCTGTCTTACGATTCAGGCGAATTGATCGCCGCATGTGAGTGCCCGTATTTCGAGTCGAATTTGGACTTTTGCAAACACATCTGGGCAACCATGCTGGCTGCGGATCGATTCGGGCATCTGGGCGCGTTGAAGTCCGTGGATCGCGTGGAGCTGATCCTGGATGATCCCATCCCGATCGATTACCCTGAGGACGATCAATTTAATTCTGACCTTGACTCGGTTGAAGTGGGAGAAGCGAGCCCGGTGACTCTGTTGCCCGCTGCAGTGAAAGAACAATCACCGGGCGCAGCAGCTAAGACGGCCAAAGCAAAGCCCGCAAAGCCTCCTGCATGGAAGCAACAGCTTGTCAGCGTCCGTCAAGCCATGATCCCTTCTAGTTACGATACACCCGCGGTCTGGCCGGCCCGACGCGAGATCATCTACGTCGTCGATATCCCTTCGTCGTTCATGAACCAGAATCTAGTGCTCGAAGTCTCCTGCCGGGAACGAAAAATGAACGGTGAATGGGGTCAACCCAGACAGCAGGGCGTTCCCTACAAGGCGCTGTCTCACTTGCCCGATCCACTTGACCGAGAGATTATTTCCAGTTTGCAGGGCGCCAAACCAGATATTTATGGTGGCGGCTACTACGATTATGGCAACACTCCCAGTCGCTATGGGCTACCCACATTCTTGCAGCGCAAGCTAATTCCCATGATCTGCCAGACTGGGCGTTGTCGCTTGCGGCTTTCACCTCGCAGCACGGAGTCAACGCCAATTCTTTGGGACGATGGGCCTGCCTGGGAATTATGGTTGGAGTGCGAGCTCGATGAGTCCAAGAAGGAGTACGTTATTCAGGGTTCCTTGCGCCGCGGCGAGGAGCGAAGAGGCATATCAGAGCCGAAATTATTTTTACATGCCGGACTGGTCTTCGATCAGGATCATGCGGCCAGATTTGAGGATCAGGGAGCGTTTCCTTGGGTCAAATTTTTGCGTCAATCCGGCAAAGTGAGCATTCCATTCAAACACAATGAGGAACTCTTTCAAGAACTAGTGCAGATGCCTTATTTGCCGCGCCTGGACCTGCCAGACGGGTTGAGATTTGAAGAAGTTGCATTGACTCCGCGACCGCAGTTGCGCATTAGCTCCCCGCAAAACAAATATGGGCAATCGTCCCAGTCATTGCACGCCAGTGTCTCTTTTGACTATGACGGTGTCACTGTGCCCAGCCTCCAGCCCGGTCGGGGAGTTTTCCATCGCGAGCGGCGCTGCTTGATTCGACGGGACATGGAGGCAGAACGCGCTGCAGTGGAATGTCTGCGAAATCATGGCTTGCGTCAAAACAGCTCTTCCTACAATGATCCGGCCAAATTTGAGCTTTCCCCGAAGAAGCTTCCAGCCGCAGTTCAGGGACTGGTTAAGGCAGGCTGGCACGTCGAAGCCGAGGGGAAGCTCTACCGCCAACCTGGGGCCTTTCGTTGCGAAGTGCGATCGGGTATCGATTGGTTCGAGCTTCACGGTGAAATCGAGTTTGGAGACAAGACGATTAAGCTCCCGGCTTTGCTAGCTGCCCTGCGACGGGGAGAAACCATGGTGCGGCTAGATGATGGCACTTTTGGCTTGTTGCCTGAAGAGTGGATGAAAAAGTATGGGCTGCTGGCAGGATTGGGCAATGCTCAAGAGGATCATGTGCAATTCAGCCGGGCACAAGTGGGTCTGTTGGACGCTCTGCTTGCCTCTCAGCCCGAGGTCACTTGCGACGCCGTATTCTCTCGAGCACGAGAAGAATTGCGCCGGTTTGAAGGCGTTGAACCTCTGGATACGACTCTTGACTTTACAGGGACGCTCCGAACTTATCAGCGCGAAGGCTTGGGATGGCTCCATTTTCTGCAGCAGTTTGGCTTTGGCGGTTGTCTGGCCGATGACATGGGCTTGGGGAAGACTGTACAGGTACTGGCTCTACTCGAATTTCAGCGTGCACAGCGGGGAGGCGGAAACGAAAGCAATCCAGTATTGAGAACAGAAAATTCAGCTTCCGAGGCAATAGCCGAAATAAAGGTGCAAAGCCGCGGAGTAAGGGAAGCAGAACAAGCCTATCGTCCGCGTCCTTCCCTGATTGTGGTTCCCAGGTCACTCATATTCAACTGGACGCAAGAATCGCTGCGCTTTGCTCCCAAGCTGCGCGTGCTGGATCACACGGGTACAGGACGGATCCCTTCAGCAGCTAATTTCAACGACTACGATGTAGTGCTCACGACTTATGGCACGCTGCGGCGCGACATTGTGCATCTGAAGGATGTTCTCTTCGACTACGCCATTTTAGATGAAGCACAGGCCATCAAGAACGCCGCTACTGAATCTGCCAAGGCGGCTCGACTTTTGAAAGCCAATCATCGCCTGGCACTCAGTGGAACTCCCGTCGAAAACCATTTGGGTGAGCTCTGGAGCCTCTTTGAATTCCTCAATCCCGGACTCCTGGGCTCGGCTTCCGTTTTCCGCCTCACTGGCGCTGGGCAAGCCAAACCCGATGAGGAGACCCGGACTCTTCTCGCTCGGGCATTAAGGCCGTTCATTCTTCGCCGGACAAAAAACCAGGTGGCCAGAGATCTGCCTTCGAAGTTGGAACAGACCATCTATTGTGAGCTGGAAACCTCGCAGCGCAAGTTGTACGACGAGTTGCGGGACCACTATCGACAGAGCCTTCTCTTCAAACTTGACACGGTCGGTCTTCAGAAGTCCAAGATTCACGTTTTGGAGGCGTTGCTCCGGTTACGCCAGGCAGCCTGCCATCCTGGCTTGATCGATAAGTCGAGAACTTCTGATTCGAGCGCCAAGTTAGATTTTCTTCTGCCACAGTTGTGCCAGGTGATCGACGAGGGACATAAGGCCCTGGTCTTCTCTCAGTTCACTAGCCTGCTGGCCATCGTGCGACGACAGCTGGACCAGGACAGTGTCCCTTACGCATACCTGGATGGACAGACTCGCGACCGCGCTGCCAGAGTTGAGCGCTTTCAAAATGACCCCGAGTGCAAACTGTTCCTGATTAGTCTAAAAGCGGGCGGACTCGGCCTGAATCTGACGGCCGCTGAGTATGTCTATTTGCTCGACCCCTGGTGGAATCCGGCTGTCGAGGCGCAGGCCATAGATCGTAGTCATCGGATCGGACAAACCCGCCAGGTCTTTGCCTATCGCTTGATTGCTCGCGACACGGTGGAAGAGAAGGTCCTCGAGCTTCAAAAGAGCAAGCGTGATCTTGCGGATGCCATTATCAATGCAGATAACAGCCTGATCCGCAATTTGAGCCGTGAAGATTTGGAACTGCTGTTGGGATGAGCTACGACAAAACAATACAAAACTGTTGCATGTCGGTCTCATGAAAAAAACCCGGCGTCCTGTGTGCTTCCCCTTCGGGGAAGAGATTTTTTCTGGCAATCGCCAGGGTTGCAATCGCGACGAAAGTCGTCGCGTGCTACCCTGGCCTGGGCTGATTTGTCCATCCCCTTCGGGGAAACAGGTGCTTCGCATGGCATGCCACGATTAGACCGGACGGCAAGCCTGAAGGCGATAAAGCTCATATTTGGAAGGCGGGATACCATAACGGCCGGGCCATGATCGAGTGTCTGGAGATCTTGAAAAGCTTGAAATAGAAGCAATGCGTTCGTTTACGGGAGGAATCGAATTGGCATGGGTAGCCACGATTGGCGCGCTTTCTGCGGCTATCGTGGGTTTCCCTCGCAGGCTCCTGCCCACGACAAACGCAACCAGCGCGTTTGTCGTGGCTACCAAAGATTCCCCCCTAACTTAACCCCTTACGAAATAGAAAAGAATTCTAGTTGGCGGGAACAATCCGTTTTGATATTCTGCATTTACGGTGAGAGGTGAACACTGAGTCCAAGTACCGGTTTAACAGATCTTAGTCCGGGGCGTCAGGACTTTGTTCACGGAACAGTAATCCCGAGATCGGGAGTGCCCATTTGTCTTGTGACTCCTCTCACCGCTTCTGATGGTAAGAGAAAAGAACCGAATGCCGATTATACCGCACTTATAAACCTTCCGGGATTTCTCTAAAAAAACCTCAAAACTCAAAAATTCACATGAAACCAATCGTACAAATCTCGCTGGACCTGGTGAGTATCCCTGAAGCCTTGGAAACCGCCCACATGGCGCTGCGCGCTGGAGTGGACTGGTTGGAGGCGGGAACGCCCCTCATTATCGCCGAAGGAATGAATGGTGTGCGTGCCCTTCGCAAAGAATTTCCTGACACTCCGATTGTAGCCGATCTCAAAACTATGGACGGGGGCTGGTTAGAAGCTGAGCTTATGGCCAAGGCTGGCGCCAGCCTGGTCGTTGTCATGGGGCAGGCCCATCGGGAAACCGTTGAGCTGGTGGTTCGGGCTGGAAGAGACCTTGGGATCAAGGTAATGGGCGACAACCTGGGAATGCCTGATATGGTGGCTGGGGCGAAATTGTTGGAAGATGCGGGATGTGATTACATCGTTCATCACATCGGATACGATTTGCGCACCGTTTTGAAAGAGCGGGGAAAGCCTTTTCCGAGCCCGCTGGATCAATTGCGAGATGTGGTCCAGGCTGTCAAAGTCCCAGTGCAGGCTGTCGGTGGGTTAAGTGTCGAACAAGCCATTGAAACTCCGAAGTATGGCGCCCCCCTGGTAGTTATTGGCGCGCCGCTGGCGATCGATGCTAAAGCCTTCCGGACCGCCGGTGGAAATGTAGAAGCTGCGCTTCGGCAAATCTGTGAAAAGGTACACGCCTATGCGGATGTACCAGTGGAAAAGGAGAATTGATTATGGCAGAAACCATGCCGGCAGTTGTGAACTTTGACGCCAAACCAGGGAGTGTTGAACTTCGGGAAGTTCCGGTCCCGGAATTCGGCGATCAGGATGTCCTTCTGAGAATCGAGGCCGCCAGCGTCTGCGGCAGTGACTTGCACCAATGGCACGGAACCCATAGCTGGAAAGTGAATTATCCCTGTACCCTTGGGCATGAATTCTGTGGAACGATTGCCCGGGCCGGAAGAGGAGTGAAGAAGTTCAAAGAGGGGGATCGCGTTGTGAGTGAGACGGCTGCAGTGATTGATGAGTTCTCGCCCTTCAGCCGCCGTGGCCTGTATAACCTGGATCCGGGCCGTCTAGGATTCGGCTATGGTGTTAACGGCGCCATGACCCGTTTCGTTAAAGTTCCAGAAAGGTGCCTCCATGGAATGCCGAATCATTTAACTTTCGATAAGGCCGCTTTAACCGAACCTTGCTGCGTTGCCTATAATGCAGTGTGCGTCAACAGTCGGATCAAGCCTGGTGACCATGTTCTGATCATTGGCCCCGGCCCGATTGGTTTGCTTTGCGCCTTGATGGCAAAGTTGAGCGGGGCCGGTCATCTCATCGTCAGCGGTCTGCCAGTGGACGCCAAGAGATTGTCGGTTGCCAAGAAA
>JBGOVH010000522.1:0-3065 GCA_041478005.1 Terriglobia bacterium
TGTCGGAGCCATGAATCACATTCTTTTCAATAGAAGTCGCAAATCGATTCCGAATGGTTCCTTCGGCAGCCTTCTTGGGATCGGTTGCTCCCATCAGTTCGCGCAATCGGCTCACAGCATTTTCCGCTTCCAGAACAAAAATCAGGATCGGTCCGGAACTCATGTAACGCACGAGGTCATTAAAAAAAGGCCTCTCCCGGTGGACTGCATAAAAACCACCCGCCTGAGTGGGAGAGAGATGAAGCATTTTGGCTGCTTTGATCTTGAATTCGTTTCTTTCGAGAATCCCAACGATGTCTCCAACGTTGCCCTGCACAACACCGTCGGGTTTAATAATGGTCAAAGTCCGTTCTAAACTCAATGGGATGGAGCCTCCGGTTTATGAATGATGACTTTCTGCCTGCGATTTGTCCGATAGCGGTTCAAGTGAACGATAGATCGGTGGTAATGATGGAACAGCGGGAGGAGGCATAGCGTCCCTTCTCCCGTGAAAATCGGTCTTGGAGGGCCGAACTCCGTGAGAGTCTTGAGGCAAGGGCGGCTTCGCAGAGCTCAGCCCTCCATATTTCTATCGACCGGTGGTGCCGACCGCAAGTCCCGCTTGTCAAGGGGGACAAATCACTCTTCCCCCCTTGCCAAGGGGGAATACAAGGGGGGTCGATGAGTCAGAACTTTCATCCGTCTATGGCGCAACTCTTCTATTTTTTGAGGACCGCGGTAATGGCTTCCCCAATATCCGCAGGGCTGTTTGCTACGTGGAGTCCCGCAGCTGTTAGCGCTTTGATCTTGTCTTCCGCCGTGCCCTTACCGCCACTGATAATAGCGCCGGCGTGACCCATTCGCCTGCCCGGAGGAGCGGTTCTTCCTGCAATAAATCCAACGACGGGTTTCCTGACATGATTGCGAACGTATTCGGCTGCAACTTCTTCTGCAGTTCCACCAATCTCGCCGATCATCACAATGGCATCGGTTTCTTCATCTTCGTTGAACAATTTGAGCGCATCTACGAAATTGGTTCCGATGATAGGATCTCCGCCAATCCCAATACAAGTGGATTGTCCAATCCCACGCGAGCTTAGTTGCCCGACGGCTTCGTAAGTCAGCGTGCCGCTGCGTGAGATCACTCCGACGGTCCCTTCCTTGTGGATGGAACCCGGCATGATTCCAATTTTGCACCTTCCCGGAGAAATGATGCCCGGGCAGTTGGGCCCAATGAGTCGTGAAGAGCGAGTAGAGAGGTAGTTGTCGACTTTGATCATGTCGAAGGTTGGAATTCCTTCAGTGATGCAGACGATGACCTCAATCCCCGCATCGGCTGCTTCCATAATGGCATCGGCGGCAAAAGCGGGAGGAACAAATATGACGGAAGCATTAGCTCCGGTTTCTCGACGAGCTTCAAAGACAGTGTTGAAGACAGGGATGCCTTCGTGAGTTGTCCCTCCTTTTCCAGGAGTTACTCCGCCGACTACTTTAGTTCCGTAGGCTTTGCACTGCAGCGTGTGAAAGGTGCCTTCTCTGCCAGTGATACCTTGAACAATTAATCGCGTATTCTTGTCAACGAGAATGCTCAAATAAAGCTCCCTCGGTCTTGGTTCGAACAATCAAAGTTCTGGTGATCGATTCTTTTTTCTATTGTTCCTGAAGCGGAGAAGCACCAGAGAAGCATTACTCCGATTCTCCGGTTCTCCCATTCCCCGATTCTTTTAGATGGGTAAAGGAATCATTCACTTCGTCCTACACCGCCATCGCTTGGGCGACGACCTTCTCTGCTGCATCCTTCATGCCGTCGGCGACAGTCAGTCTAAGTCCTGAAGCGCGCAAAATTTCCTGTCCTTTATCGACATTGGTGCCTTCCAATCTCACGACGACAGGGACTCTGAGCTGGATGGCCTTGGCAGCTTCTACGACGCCCTGGGCAACGATATCGCAACGCATGATTCCGCCAAAGATGTTAATCAAAACGGCTTTGACATTAGAATCCGAAAGGATGATGGAAAACGCGTTCTTTACCTGCTCAGTGTTGGCGCCACCCCCTACATCCAAAAAATTTGCCGGAGCGCCCCCGGCGAGCTTAATAATATCCATCGTGGCCATTGCTAATCCCGCACCATTGACCATGCAACCCACGTTTCCATCCAACTTGATATAATTCAACCCGTGCTTACTGGCTTCGACTTCTAAAGGATCTTCTTCATCGAGGTCGCGCAGCTCCTTGATGTCAGGGTGCCGGTAAAGGGCATTGTCGTCAAAATTCAGTTTGGCATCCAGCGCATAAAACTTGCCATCCCCGGTCAGCAGGAAAGGGTTGATTTCAGCCAGAGAAGCATCGGTAGCTTCAAACATCTTATATAAGGCCAGCATGAAGGCACAGGCGGAACCGACCAGAGTAGGCGGAAGGTCCAGACCAAAGGCCAGCTTCCGCGCTTGGAAAGCGGTCAGACCAATACCTGGTTCGATATGTTCCTTTAAGAGGAGCTGAGGAGTCTCTTCGGCCACCCTTTCGATTTCCATGCCTCCAGCCTTGCTGGCCATAAACACTGGCCTGGAGGCAGCACGGTCAATGACAATTCCAAGATAATATTCGTTTTTGATTCGCAATCCTTCCTCGATCAAGACGCGCTTGACAATTCTCCCATCCGGTCCCGTCTGATGGGTCACAAGTTTCATGCCTAACATTTTGTCGGCAATGGCTTCGGCCTCTTCGGGAGATTTTGCAAGCTTAACCCCGCCCCCCTTTCCGCGTCCGCCGGCATGGATCTGGGCTTTGACGACCACCACGCCAGTCAATTTCTTGGCAATTTCGCGCGCCTCTTCTTTAGTGTATGCCACCTCACCGCGTGGAACTTGCACTCCATATTTGGCCAGTATTCCTTTGGCCTGATACTCATGGATTTTCATGAAGACTCCAAACCTGCTTGTGCTCAAATCTGTGAACTCGCTTGAACTCCAGTTCGGACGGCCATTATATAGGATCACACCTGACTGTCAAGATTGGGACCACGAACGCTGCTGGGGTCTTAGATCACAAATGCCAAATCTTAAATGACCTTATAAATGACCTTAAA
>JBGOVH010000412.1:0-3782 GCA_041478005.1 Terriglobia bacterium
CGATGGTAACGACTACATAGATCTGGACTGAAATACTTCTTCGTCGCAAAAGTTAAGACTCGGAATAGTGGTCTTTATCTTAATTTGCCCCGGACGATATGCCATGGAAATCTCGATTTGGGGAGCATTGTCTCCGTCCAAGAAACTTTGAAACTTCTTGAACAAGGAGTCTGCAACCTTCTCGGCGATCTTGCTGGAGTCCTCATCATCAAATCCACTTTTAACGGCCGTCAACTGGACAAGATCAAAGAGGACTTTATCGAATCCTCGTCGCAAGGGCCCCGCCAGGCTCAACTCTCCGCTTGCCTTGAATGGTTCCGAGCGATCCATTGTGTAAACCCCTCTAGATGAAATCGCCCTATGTTAGCACATCCTCCCAGGATTTATGGGCGAGAAAGAAGTGTCTAGGAGATGAGGGTTAGTAAAAGACGAAGTGTGGGTAATCCACGATATGGACGGTGACGTAAGCCATGAAAAGCCCTACGACCAGCATCGAGAGAACAGTGACAGCTGCAGCAAGAAGCAAGTTTCCAGTAAGTCGGAGAGTCAAGAAACCTGCCAGGAATTGACCCAGAATAAAACCAATGAAAGGCGCATAGTATCCGACGTTTCCGTGACTGCACCATGGGCAATGCGGAGGCAGGGAATGGTGAACATTGCAATGTTGGGCGGCGGTGGTCCAAAGGTAGGAGCAGCCACACTTGAACAGCAGATTGCAGACCGGGGGCATAAAAACAGAGGCGGTAACGATTGCCGCACTCAAAAGAATTAATACATGTTTCTTCCTGGCGCTCATTGAAGTCTGACTTCTCGCCTGATCCGGAGAATCGAGGGCACCACGATTTGGCCACAGGGCAAAAACAAAAAGGCGGCCTAAAGACTATCAGGCCGCCTCGTTTCATGCAAGCATGGATCGATCGATCTAGTACATATCTTCGCCACCACCCGGAGGCATGGCTGGCTCTTTCTTCTTCTCTGGGATCTCAGAGATCAGAGCTTCCGTAGTGAGCAAAAGGCCTGCGACGGAGGAAGCGTTCTGCAAGGCCGTTCGGGCGACTTTTGCCGGATCAATCACCCCAGCCGCCACCAGGTCTTCAAACTCCCCTGTTTCGGCATTCAATCCGAACGATTCTTTCTTTTCGGACTTCACCTTGTCAACCGTTACCGCACCTTCGATTCCAGAGTTGGCTGCAATTTGCCGCAGGGGCTCCTCAAGGGATCGAAGGACAATATTGACTCCGATTTGTTCATCACCTTCCAACTTCAATTTGGCCACTGCGGGAATCGCTCGGATGTAGGCCACGCCCCCGCCGGGAACAATGCCTTCTTCCACAGCAGCCCGAGTGGCATGCATGGCATCCTCGACTCGCGCCTTCTTCTCCTTCAGTTCGGTCTCGGTCGCCGCGCCGACTTTAATCACAGCTACACCACCCACCAGCTTGGCCAACCGTTCCTGCAGTTTCTCACGATCGTAGTCGGAGGTCGTGTCCTCGACTTGAGCTCGAATCTGCTTCACCCGGCCTTCAATTTCCTTGGCTTTGCCCCCTCCTTCCACAATTGTCGTGTTGTCCTTGTCGATAACCACTCGTTTGGCCCGACCCAGGTCTTCAATTTTCAAGTTCTCCAGCTTGATGCCGAGATCTTCGGTGATGGCTTTTCCACCCGTCAAGATGGCAATGTCCTCTAACATAGCCTTGCGGCGGTCCCCAAACCCAGGAGCTTTCACGCCAGCGGCGCTCAATGTTCCGCGGAGCTTGTTGACGACCAAAGTTGCCAGCGCCTCTCCTTCGACCTCTTCTGCAATGACCAGGAGGGGCTTGCCCATTTTGGCAACATGCTCCAGCACGGGCAAGAGATCTTTCATGTTGCTGATCTTCTTTTCATGAATGAGAATGAAGGCATCTTCCAACACGCACTCCATTCGGTCTGCATCGGTCACAAAATAAGGGGAGAGATACCCGCGATCGAACTGCATCCCTTCAACGATGTCCAGAGTTGTCTCCATTGTTTTGGCCTCTTCGACGGTAATGACTCCGTCCTTGCCCACTTTGTTCATGGCCTCTGCAATGATCGAGCCTATCTTGGTATCTCCGTTGGCAGAGATGGTTCCAACCTGGGCAATCATTTCGCCCTTGACAGGTTTTGATAATCTTTTGATTTCGCCTACCACTTCATCAACTGCTCTATCGATCCCGCGTTTAAGGGCCATCGGGTTGGCTCCAGCCGCAACCGTCTTTACGCCTTCGCGGAAAATGGCCTGAGCCAGCACGGTTGCTGTGGTCGTTCCGTCGCCTGCGACGTCGCTGGTTTTTGAAGCTACTTCCCGCACCATCTGGGCACCCATGTTTTCAAGCGGATCCGGCAATTCGATTTCCTTGGCTACTGTGACCCCGTCCTTCGTAATCGTGGGTGATCCAAATTTCTTGCTGAGAACGACATTGCGCCCTTTGGGGCCCAAGGTAATTTTCACAGCGTCCGCCAGCTTGTTAACACCTCTTAGAATTGCCTGTCTCGAGTCCTCTCCAGTAACAATTTGCTTCGCCATAGATATTCCTCCAATTAAGATTTAGCTGAATCGAATGAGGTCAGATCACTTACTACTAGATTTTGATTGAACCGCTCCCTCCGTTACCGCCAGAACATCATCTTCACGCATAATCAAATACTCTTCGCCCTCGAGCTTAACGTCTGAGCCAGAGTGCTTGGCAAATAAGATGTGATCTCCCGCCTTGACGCTCATTTTCAGCCGGGTCCCATTCTCGAGTAACTTGCCGTTGCCCGTAGCCACAACCACACCTTCCTGAGGTTTCTCTTTAGCGGTGTCGGGAATAATAATGCCCCCTTTGCCCTGATCCTTGGGTTCTACTCTTTTGACTAGAATCCGATCGTGTAGCGGTCTTAAGTTCATAATTTCTCTCCTTGAATCCTTCAATGGCTTTTGTAGGAATCTTAGCACTCGTTGGAAAGGAGTGCTAACATTTTAAAGATTTATAATAGCCGTTTTGGATTTTGTCAAGTGTCTCTTCGTGTTTTTGGCCACGGATTGACAACGGCCTATTCAGATTTTATACATTGATTTGCCTTTCGTTGGATGTAGCTGCATGAGGATGTTGCATCATCGAACAACTGTATGAAGAGATTTTAGATCTAATCAACCACGTAGACAGGGCTCAGCAGGCTCCCGAAAATGCCCTTGACACAGAAAAGGACACATCCGATGAGTGATTACGACGAGAGTATCAATCTAAGATCAGATTTGAATTCAAACGAGTATCGCAAACTGCCAGAGATTTTGCCGATTCTGCCAGTCAGAAATACCATTCTATTCCCATTTTCGGTGCTTCCGCTTACGGTGGGTCGAGAGAGCTCGGTTAAGCTCATAAACAGTATCAGCCAGAGCGACAGCCGCTTCCTGGGCGTAGTTGGGCAACTGGATCCTAATCAGGATGATCCGCAGCAAATCGATTTGTTCGCGATCGGCACGATTGCTGTTGCGACCAAGCAAATTCGTCTCAAAGAGAACAATTTAGGTCTGATTGTCCAGGGTTTAAGACGGTTCCGAATCAAAGAGTTTGTCCAAAACCACCCGTATATCCTGGCGCGAATCGAAGTGCTAGAAGATTTGGTTACTACCCAGGAAACTTCAAAAACAGAAGCCACGCGGAGAAGTGTCGAAGCACTCTTTCAGAAGATCGTAGCCATGTCGCCCGGGATATCCCCTGAATTGACGAACATTGCGCTGAATATTGAAGAGCTCTCCCAACTAACAGATTTCATCGCAG
>JBGOVH010000196.1:0-5491 GCA_041478005.1 Terriglobia bacterium
AATGTGTTTGAAGCAGTCGGGTGTTGCTGTCCTTCTCGGTGTCTTCGTGTCTTGGTGGTGAGAAATGCAGTCTCTAGAGCGGGGCGGTCACACGTTTGCCCCGGCAGAGGGTCAACCGGCTGACGATTCGCTGCTTTGCCGTTACGGTGTTTTTCTGTGAATCCACCAGTTGAAATTGCCCGTCTTCCAGCGCAAGCAGGGCGATAAATCGGCGGGCGCTCCGATGTCGATCGTGCCCAAGCCTGGGACCCGGTTAATCACTTTCGCAGGATTGGCGGTCGTGCGCAGCAGCACGTCATCGAAGCTCATACCAAGATAGAGGAGCTTTGACATCGTGGTGGGCAGATCAAAGACGGGGCCATTGATATTCAGCGAATAGATATCGGTCGAGATTGTATCGGGCAAGAAGTCCGAATCCATCGCTTTGCGGGCGGCTGTGAAATTGAAGCTCCCCAGGCCGTGACCAATGTCAAAGAGCACTCCTCTGGCCCGAGCTTCGCGAACACCCGGTTTGATCTGTCCATTTGGGTCCACGATACTCAAGGTGTGTCCGTTATAGCAATGGGTCACAACATCGCCGGGGCGCACCAACTCCATTACCTCGGATGTTTCCGGAGGGGCGAAACTGATGTGTGCCATCAATGGGAGTTTGAATTCGTCACACAATTCCCGGGCGATTTTCAGGAACGGCAGGCTATACTTGCCATTCATGTTGGAGCCGACCTGAAACTTAACACCGAGAATGATGTCGCGATTGCCAACAGCTGCCTCTCCGGTCTGCCGCATGACACTGCGAACATATTGAACCGGATCGATGTCAGGGTTACGGTTGCTGGGATAGAGATAAACATAAGCAAATATCCTGGTTTGGGCAGGACGAACCATGAGGCGCCGAAATCCATCAATTTGATCATAACCAAAGCTGCCGGCATCGACCCAGGTGGTCACGCCCGTTCGAGCGGCAACGGGATCCGCTTCAATGCCAATTCCGCTGCCGCCCCAAAAGCAGTGGGTATGAAGATCGACGAGTCCGGGAGTCACATAGAGTCCCTGTGCATTGATCACATCCAGGCTTCGCTCAGCCGGGATGCTGTCTTCGATGGACGCAATGACTCCGTTTGATATGGCAACATCAGCCCTCTTGCGAACTCCGCGACTCGGATCACGGAGTTCACCGTTCTTAATCAGCAGGTCGTAGCGATGTGATTCTTGAAGGTAGAGGTTAGAGCCAAACAACGCTGTCGGCATTGCGGCCAGCAAAGTGAGAAAGTCGCGGCGTTCTATCATTGCCATGTCCATTCGCGTCGGGGTTCCACTAACAATGCCCTCCAGCCCAGGGTTGGCATCACCAGTCTCCCACGCTTCCGTCGGCATAAAAACTTCGTTGCAGAATTTCCGGCTGAAAAGGATGCTTCTTCACTTCGGCCTCGTTGATTTCGATTCCAAGTCCGGGTCTCTGACTCGGTCTGACGATGCGCCCCTTGTGCTCTATCGTAAAGCCCTCGCTGACGATGTCCTGGCGCCAGGGGACATCGGCATGAACCGACTCGCAAATGACATAGGAAGGGGTGGCAAACCCGAACTCAAGAGAAGCTGCCGTGCTGACTGGGCCCTGGGGGTTATGAGGCGCCATCGCCACTCGGTAAGCCTCAGCCATCGCAGCGATGCGCCGGGCTTCGGTGAAACCGCCGCAATGAGTCAAGTCTGGCTGGATTACCTGGCAAGCGTGTTTTTCCAGAAGATCGCGGAAGGATGCCAGACTCGTCAGCCTCTCACCCGTGGCAATCGGTGTGCGGACCGCTCTCTGGATCAGAGCTATGTCTTCCATGGTCTCAGGCCAGCAAGGCTCTTCGAACCAGTAGAGGCCGAAGGGTTCCAGGGCTTTTGCAAAAAGCATGCCCATGCGTGGTGACGGGCGGGCATGACAGTCGACCATAATGTCGATTTCCTCACCCACTGCTTCACGCATGGCGCTTACACACGCTTCTGCATAGCGGATGGGGCGAAGCCCCTCCAGTGGCATGGTCTCCGGGACCGCCATGGCTTTAAAAGCCGTGAATCCTTCTTCTACCGCCTTTTGGGCAAGATCCGCAAATCGTTTGGCATCAGCTGGAGAGGTCTCGTAAAATTCCTCCATCTTGCCCCCACCCAGATGACAGTAGGTGCGAATATAATCCCGTACCGGTCCACCCCAGAGTTTGTGACAGGGGACCCCGTGCAATTTCCCAGCGATATCCCAAAGGGCGAGATCAATGCCGCTGATGGCGGTAGCTCTGATGACTCCGTGTCCGTGCCAGAAGTGCTGGCGAAACATGACTTGCCAAAGGTGCTCGATTCGTGTGGGGTCTTCACCCACAATCAGTGGAGCAATGTCCTCAATGGCGCCCACCACTGATCGAGTGTGCCACTCCAGCGTAGCCTCCCCCCACCCGTACAACCCGGGCTGATCGGTAACAACTTTCACGAAAATCCAGTTGCGCATGCGTGCGTGACAGATGTGAGTTTCGATTTTTGTAATCTTCATGGCTTCACTCCTGGATTCGTCAGAGAAAAGAAGTTGGTGCTTGTTCAAATCTGGTCATAAAGGCGTCAAAGCAAGCAGAGAGAATAATCTGAAACAGACTCGAATGCCAAGTTTTTAGATGGCGAAGTAGCAATCAACGGGACTGTTCTCCCTGGCTGACTGCACAGGAAGCGTTTCTGTCAAGACGCTCACCGTGCCTACTCTTCGCCGGGTGGGCGCCAGTCTGTTTACATTTTGTGCGAATCCATGCTTTGGATATGCTCCTACAAGACTACAAAACTCTACTTTCAGGAGAGCCATCCATGCTACCTTGGGCGGCGGCCCGAAGCATGAAGATTGGAACCTCTGTGATCACCCCCCTAAAGTCCCCCCCCTTGGTATCCTCGGTAAGGGGGGACGGTCTTTTTTTTGTAAGGAGGAATTATGGACCTTAAAGTCGTTAGGCTCAATATTCCCGAGGGAAGCAACATTATCTTAGGGCAGACGCACTTCATTAAGACAATTGAGGATCTCTATGAGATTCTTGTCGGCGCTGTCCCCGGCATTCAATTTGGCATTGCCTTTAATGAAGCCTCCGGCCCTTGCCTGGTGCGACGGGAGGGAAATGATCCTGAACTGACCCGCGTGGCAATTGAGAACATCCGTGAAGTAGGGGCGGGACATACTTTTATCATTGTCTTAAAGAATGCATACCCCATCAATGTTCTGAACGCGGTAAAGCAATGCCAGGAAGTCTGCTCCATCTATTGCGCCACCGCAAATCCCGTTGAAGTCATCGTAGCGGAAACATCGCAGGGCAGAGGTATTCTGGGATTGGTTGATGGCTCATCGCCCAAAGGCGTGGAAACCGACCAAGACGTCAAACTCCGAAAAGAATTGCTGCGAAGGTTTAGTTACAAGCTGTAAAGAAGATTTGGCACTTTGGGGAGAAATGGGGAACCTTCTCACGAACTTGAATAACTAATCTCCCACTGGCTTCCTATTCAACTTTGTGGCTGTTGTCTCGATCTGACTTTTCCAATCCGCAGGCGAGAGATTTTTTAGTTGTGACAGTTCTGCCGCCGCGATGATCAGCTGTCTGAGAGACGAAATCACCACGAATTCGACTTCGGCCTTGGGATTTTCGGCCTGTTCCAGCCATTGCAACTGCTCGTTGCGCCATTCGGGCGAAGGAGGAACTCCAGCCACGAGATAGTTAATGGTCTCCAACCCGATGGCTCCAAGCTTGGCCAAGTCCTTAAAGAGAGGCTCGGCTTCCCGCAAGATCGGCGACTGGTCGATCATGGATGCAGAAACGGAATGAACATTGTGCCACTGCTTGAAAAGCAAAGAGAGTGAGCCGCTGTGTTCCTGAAAATTCCAAGTGTCAGAAAGCAGGTGGTCAACCATGGCGGCAAACTTGCGACGCGCCGGCGCATCAGGCCTGGCCGTGTCAATCAGGCGGGTCAGCGGGGTGAGCATGGTCGAGGGATGCTCTTTTCCCCGCTCATATTTTTTGACGGGCTCAACGACATTCAGCAAGGTCTGGAGCGACTCCACATCGTTGCTTCTTGCCAGGCGGCGCAGCATTTTTGTGACGTAAGTTTCGTGAGTGAGTCCCAGTTCTTCCAGTTGAATGCTGATTGCCGACAGACGGCGATACATGTCATCCACATCCGTGACAGTGCGTGGCGACCAAAACCGCTCGGCGACGACGGCTGATCGTGGCCAGATGCGCGAGTCAATCGTTTCCGGTCCCACCCACTCTCCCCACATACAGGCTTCACCCCCCATAATATGTTTGGCCTGTGAATCATCCAGTCCGCTGTCGGCGGGAAGCGGGTCCACAAGATAGTGGTCGGCTGCGGGAAACATGAGGTCCAGATAATAGCCCTTAGAAAGGATGCTGTCATATCCCAGCTTTGCACTTTGAATCAGGGAATCTCTTCCCCGCCAGGATTGAACAACAATATCTTTGGGCAGATCAGGCTGCAGGATTTCATCCCATCCCACCATTTTCTTACCAAACTTAGTGAGAATCTGCAGAACCCGCCGATTGAAATAAGTTTGCAGGGCATGGTTATCCTTGAATCCTTTTTCTTTCTTGAAGGCCTGGATCTTGGGGTTTGCGTCCCACTGCTTCCCATTGTTCTCGTCACCTCCAATATGGAAGTAAGCGTCAGGGAACAAGGTCGTCATTTCTCCAATGAAACTCTCGATGAAGCGGTAGACTTCCTCTCGTGTGGGATCCATGGCATTGTCGTAAATGCCGGCCTTGCGGCCAATTTGAAAGGGTCCCGGCCCGCTGGCGAGCTCCGGATACCCTACAAACCAACTCGTCGTGTGACCTGGCATATCAAACTCGGGGACTACTCGTATCCCCCTTTCGCGGGCATAGGCGACCACCTCATGCATCTGATCCTGAGTGTAGTAAAGGCCATCAGACCCCATCTGATGAAGCTTGGGAAATTTCCGGCTTTCGACTCGGAATCCCTGGTCTTCGGTCAAATGCCAGTGCAAAACGTTGAACTTTACAGCCGCCATCCCGTCCAGGGTTCGTTTTACTGCCTCAACTGGGAGGAAGTGCCTGCCGGAATCGATAAGCAAGCCCCTCCAGACGAAGCGTGGTTTATCCTGGATGTTCACTTGAGGGATATGATATCCCTTGCTGTCGGCGTCCAGAAGCTGGAGGAAAGTCTCCATTCCCCGCAAAGCCCCGACAACGGTCGGGCTATTAAGCACGGCCTGATTAGCTGAGACCTGAAGGGAGTAAGACTCATCTTCATCCACTGAAGGGATTGTTTTCCCCGCATTTTGACACTGCACCAACAGAGTGGCTTGTGTTGAGTCGTCAGCTGGATCTCTTGTGAACTCCAATCCCGTCCGGCCCTCAAGGCGCCTGAGCATGCGGCTAATGGCTGCCTCCAAGCGGGCATCGGTGTAGTCCTTGACTGCGACCTTAAAGGAAGGATCAATCGGTAAAAGGCC
>JBGOVH010000450.1:0-3476 GCA_041478005.1 Terriglobia bacterium
CACCCGGGAGGATGCATCCCTGGAAGGAGAGAGGCTCAGCGAGCGCTTCCCATATTGGCGGTTCATTCCCTTCCATCTCTCGTAACTTAACACCTATGGCGCAGGGGGATGTCCTTGGTTACAGGCACATCCGACAACCCGATCCTTGATGGTGGAATTCTGATTCGAGTTAGCCCAGAGACTTTGGCTTTACACTTTGAAATGCAAGTCTTCAACTCAGCCTTAAACTCTTTTTTTGATTTGCTCCTATTGCCATTTCAGGCGGTTCATCCCGTTTTCCCTTTGCTTTTAATTTCACTTTTAACTGGGATTCTACTACTGGTCATCTTTCGCTATACCTCCAACCAAAAGGGGATCGGGGAAACAAAGGAAAAGATCAAAGCACATTTGCTGGAGTTACGAATTTTCAAAGACGATCCGCGAATCCTACTGTCCGCTCAAAAGGAGATTCTTTTCTATAATGCAAGATATTTCATGTATGGGATCAGACCTTTAGTGGTTATGCTTGTGCCGGTGACAATCTTGTTGATTCACCTGGATAATTGGTTTGGCTATCGACCTGTGCGGCCTGGGGAATCAACGGTGGTTTCGGTGAGGCTTGCCGATGAAGCAGCCACAGGCCTTGCTAAGGTTGGGCTGCACGCGAATCAAGGCCTTTTTTTGGAAACTTCTGCGCTTAGAATACCGGCCGAAAGAGAAGTGGATTGGCGAATTCGGGCTGCAAAGCCAGGCCAACAGGCGGTCGAGATTACAGTTCTGGGCCAATCTTTTCGAAAGAGCGTGGTTGTCTCTGAAAATCGCCTGGAGAAGGTTTCCCACAGCCTGGTGCTCGCAGAATTCTGGACGACCTTGCTGCATCCGAATGAACAGCCCATCAATCGAGGCTCTCTGGTAGCGCGGGTCGATGTCGACTACCCGCCGCGGTCCATCTCGATTTTCGGATGGAAGCTTCATTGGATGTGGGTGTTTTTCATTTCGTCCACAGCTTTTGGATTTATGTTCAAGGGATTCTTTAAAGTTCAGATTTAAAACTATTGAGAATTGCATAATTGAGAGAGTTGAAGGCTGAAATCTCTGCGACCTTCACGTTCTCAGCGGTTCGATCTTTCTTCTTCTCATGAAAATACTTGTCATTGGACTGGATTGTGCCGCGCCTGAGTTGCTCTTCGGCGACAAGCGTCTCCAAAATTTCAGGCGCTTGATGGACAATGGCTGTTTTGGGCGGCTGGAGAGTGTCATTCCCCCCATCACCGTTCCGGCCTGGATGTGCCTCTCCACGAGCCAGGACCCTGGATCGTTAGGCGTCTACGGCTTTCGTAATCGAACGGATCATTCCTATGGGGGTCTAGGGTTCGTCAACTCACAATCGATCCAGGAATTTGCGATTTGGGATCAGGTGGCGCGGGAAGGGAAGAAGGCCAGCATCATCGGAGTTCCACCCTCTTATCCTCCGAGGAAAGTCAGCGGCCTTTGCGTGGGATGTTTCCTTACGCCGGATACGCAAAAAAACCTCTACACTTTTCCAGCCTCAGCCCAAGTTGCGATAGAAAAGCTGGTGGGTGATTACCCTGTCGATGTGAAGGAGTTTCGCACTGACCGCAAAGAGTGGCTTCGAAATGAAATCTATTCAATGAGTCGAAAGCATTTCGAGGTCGTGCGACATTTTCTCCGAAACTCACAATGGGATTATTTCCAATTCGTCGAGATTGGGCTGGACCGAATACATCATGGTTTTTGGAACTTTCACGACCCCCAGCACATCCAATATGAGCCCGGAAATCCTTATCAAGAGGTCATCCGCGATTATTATCGATATCTGGACGAAGAATTGGGCAAGATTCTCGATCTCTTGAATGAAGATACGATTGTGTTAGTTGTCTCCGATCACGGCGCCCAGCGACTGGACGGGGGCTTTTGCGTCAACGAGTGGCTTGTTCGGCAGGGCTTGCTGGTTCTCAATCATTATCCGAAGGAAGTCACACCCTTTGCCAAGCTTGATGTGAACTGGGAAAAAACGAAAGTCTGGAGTGAAGGGGGATATTATGCTCGGGTTTTTTTCAATGTTAGAGACCGGGAACCCAGCGGCATGATCGATAAGGTTTACTATGGAACGTTTCGAGACGAAATCAAAGCCAGGTTTGAAGCGACGGTAGATAATAAGGGAAAGCCGATGGGGACGCTCGTTTTCAGACCCGAGGAAATTTACAAGACAGTTCGAAATGTGGCGCCCGACTTGGTTGTGCACTTCGGTGGGCTCTACTGGCGCTCCATTGGCGGTGTTGGGTATCCTTCGATTCATATCCAGGAGAACGATACCGGGCCAGATGCCTGCAACCACGCTCAGTTTGGAGCTTTTATCCTCTCTGCTCCTAATAACCCCAGACGCGGCGAGTTCCAGGGGGCCCATCTTCTCGACATTGCTCCCACCTTGTTAAAGCTTGGGAAGTATGATCTCCCAGGTTCGATGCAAGGAGGAGTGTTGGTATAGTGCGAAGAACAGGGCGGAAATTCTCTCGCCAAGCCGCAAAGGTCGCCAAGAATGGTCAAGTTCGATGACGATTCGGTCAACAACGTACGTAAGAAAAACCTGCTTACGTACCTGAAGCTAACAGGCATGAATTTGAGCTACTTGCTGATGGTTCTCGTTTCTCAAGACAACATCCCTTTGGCGAAAAACGTAGGACTGCCCAAGGACTCGATACAAGCTATCGAACAGCTCATCGAGACCGGCCAGCTGCATGAAGCTCGCAACCGGCTGAAAGAAGAAACCGCGGCTCATGGGGAAAATCTTCAAACACTCTATTACGAGGCGATGATCCTTTTCAAAGAGCACCATTTTCAAGACTCTCTCAAGGTGCTTGAGCGGGGCTTTGCAACTGAGAAAAATGACCCGAAGTTATATCATCTGGCCGGGATGAACTGGGTTGCCATGGAACGAATGGATTTGGCCCAGCCATTCCTCAAGGCTGCGGTGCAATTGGCGCCTAACGATTTCATGCACCATTACCACCTGGGACGGCTCTACTACACGGATCAACGTTTTGCCCAAGCCGAGAAAGAGTTTCGGGAAGTGATCAGGCTGAATCAAAACTTTGTGAAGGGACATGATAATTTGGGTTTGGCGCTAGAGGCGCAAGGTAAGGAGGCGGAGGCCATCCAGTCATATGAAAAGGCCATTGCTCTCAATGAACAGCAGAATCTCAGAAACGAATGGCCTTATCTCGACCTTGGAAAGTTGCTCCTCACGAAGGGTCAGTATGAGGAGAGCCTAAGATGGGTACGCAAAGCTGGCAACGTCAATCCCAAGTCAGCTGAGGCTTTCTATGTGCAAGGGAAAGCCCTCCAGAAGCTCGAGAAGACCGCCGAAGCGTTGGATGCGCTCGAAGTCTCCATTCGCTTGGATCCAAAGCACACGGAGTCGCATTATCTCTTGAGCCGGATTTATACAAAACAGGGTCGAAAAGAAGAGGCTGAAA
>JBGOVH010000262.1:0-4819 GCA_041478005.1 Terriglobia bacterium
GTTGCTGTTATACGATTTTACAGCCCAAAGGTGGTTGGAATTGGTCAAGAGCAGATTGGACTATTTTAGTTGGGCACGAGATGGGAAGCACATCTACTTTGACAACCCAATTGGAAGTGACCCAGCTATCTTTCGTGTGGGGATCAGTGATCGAAAGATCGAGCGAGTGGTAAGCCTGAAGAACATCAACCAGGTGTCTGGCATTTGGCAACAGTGGTTTGGACTTGCTCCCGACGATTCCCCTCTCGTGTTGCGCAGCGCCGGCAGTCAGGAAATCTACGCGCTTGACTGGGAAGCACCGTGAGAGGCCGGCCGGGTTATCTGAATTGGGATGTGCCAGAAGATCGGGAAAGCATCTTGCGCCGGCAATACCCCAACAGTCCGCTTTGGGTATTCGATGAAATTCACAAATACAGATCCTGGCGAAATCTCTTAAAAGGGCTCTATGACGGAGTCGGGAAGAAGCATGAAATCCTGGTTACGGGAAGCGCTCGCCTGGAGTACTACCGTTTTGGCGGGGATTCACTGCAGGGCCGCTATCATTAATTGCGGCTGCATCCTCTTTCTGTGGCCGAGCTAGCCATCAGTCGACAATCTGATTTTCAAGCTTTACTGCGCTTGGGCGGGTTCCCCGAGCCTTTCCTGGGCGGTAGTGAAACCGAGACTAAACGCTGGGCTAGGGAATATCGAAGCCGGTTGGTACGCGAAGAAGTGGTAGGTTTGGAGCCAATTCGAGACCTGGGGAATCTTGAGCTATTAATGATCCGCCTGCCCGAATTGGTCGGGAGCCCGCTCTCGATCAACAGTCTCCGGGAAGACTTGCAGGTTAGTCACAAGACGGTGGCTCATTGGATCGAAGTGTTTGAGCGGCTTTATGCAGTCTTTCGGATCGCACCCTTTGGAGCCCCCCGGCTCAGGGCCGTCAAGAAAGAGCAGAAACACTATCACCTCGATTGGTCGGTTGTGCCCGACGACTCAAGTCGATTTGAGAATCTGGTAGCCTGCCATTTGCTAAAGTGGATTCACTTTGAAACTGACACCAAAGGCAGAGAACTGGAACTTCGTTACTTCCGGGATGTAGATGGGCGCGAAGTGGATTTTGTGATCATTGAAGACCGGAAGCCGCTGGTCGCCATCGAGTGCAAGTGGAATGACGCCGAATTGACGAGGGGACTGAAATACCTCAAAGTACGATTTCCAAAAATCGACGCTATTCAGATTTCTGCAACCGGGACGAAGGAGTATGTTTCCGCCGATGGTGTTCGAGCCATGCCGGCGCTGAAGTTCCTCGCTGGCCTGATCTGACCTCCCCAGACTTCGGGTGGCGTCCTGACTCCTGCTACTTAGTACTCCATTTCATAAATACGCTAACGCATATACGAGCTGCCAGCGGGTGGGCGGAGCGGGCGCTCCGACGCACGGTTAAACGCGCGCGGGAGCGCGCGTTCCACCAGGCGAAAATACGTGACGGTATTTATGAAACGGAGTACTTAGTAACCCACCTTAAGCAATGGGCCCAAAGTGCAGCAATTTTTTCACATCTTTACTGTCTTATTGGGCCGCAATCGCAGCCAAGTTCATTGCTTGCTCACGGACGGAGCGAAGGTCCATTTTACCCGTTCCCAAGATTGGGATCTTTTCCACTCTAAAAAAAGCATTCGGGCGAGGAATCCAGAGGTTCGGAAGACCCGCAGCAGAGAGGCTCGACTGCACCTCCTTTAGCTTTCCCTCAGCCAGGGTATGCAAAACCACCAGGCGCTCGCCCTTTCTCTCGTCAGGAACTCCAGATACTGCGAAAGACAATTCAGTTCCCCCCAGGATATTTTGCAGAGCTTCCTCCACTTTCAAGTGAGGCACCATCTCCCCACCGATTTTGCTGAAGCGCGAGAGACGATCGGTGATGGCTAAGAATCCGTCAGCGTCTATCACAGCCATGTCTCCTGTCGTATACCAACCGCCTTGCACCACTTCGGCTGTCTTCTCGGGGCGATTTAAATAACCCAGCATCACATTGGGGCCTTTCACCAGCAAGAGTCCAGGCCGGCCAGCAGGTAACGGCTGGCGAGTGTCCGGATCCACAATCCGGACACTGATTCCGGGCAAAGGATGTCCAATGCGCCCACGTTTCTGCCCCACCTGATAAAATCCCGGAGCGCGAAAATCACGCACATTCACCGTCACAATGGGTGAACACTCGGTACACCCGTAGCCTTCCATCGGCCGAATGCCGAACTTCTCTTCAAAAGCCAAACTCAGCTTTTCACTTAACTTTTCAGCGCCGACCATGACGAAATGCAGGCTGCCAAAGTCTTCAGGTGCACAACGACGCAGATAGCTCTGCAGGAAAGTGGGAGTTGCCAGAAGAATAGTAGCTTCGTATTGCCCGGCTAGCGCCCCAATCACTCTAGCATCCAGGGGGTTAGGATGATAAATGGCTCCCATTCCCGTGGTTAATGGCAACCAAAGGGTTCCTGTAAATCCGAACGAATGAAAGAAGGGGAGGATTCCCAAAACGCGGTCATGCTTCGAAATGGAAAAAACCTGGCTCATGCCTTCCAGGTTGGAGTAGATGTTGTGATGCGACAGCATGACTCCCTTAGGATCGCCTGTACTGCCACTGGAAAAAATGATGGTGGCCAAATCGTCCATGCTTTTGCGTTCCCTGGCTCCAAGCAAACGCTGCAAGATGCCGAAGGGCAAAAGCAGATGCAGGAAAGCCAGCAACATTCGTCCAGCGGTCTTGAATTGAGCCAGGTCTTCCAGGAAGACCGTATTGTCAGGAGCCATTAGTTTGACCTTTTCCAAAAGCGTGCGTGAGGCAATCACGGTCTTAAGTTGACACTGGGATGCACAAGACTCCAAAACAACCTGCGAGACGGTGTAATTCAAATTTACCGCAACTTTTCCGGCTAACATGACAGCGACGTTGGCGGCCGCTCCGGCTACCGATGGAGGCAGCAGCAGTCCCACCATCTTCTCATCTTTCCAGCGTCGCTTGAGCAGACGAGCGAGAAAAACTGCACGCAACAGAAGCCCAACATAGCTGACATGGGGGGTGAGACCATCAGCGGCAGCAAATCGAAAGGGGTGGCGTCGAACCTGGCGCAAGAAGGCCCGATGGAGGGGCACTTGATCTTCTTTGCGGTAGGCAAAGGCATCCGTGGAGAGTTCCTGCACAACCTGGCGGACTGATTCGGAGGCAGAATTACCTGGCATCGGTTTTCCAAAGGTCACCGTGATCGGTTGGAAGGAGAGGTGGGGCATCTTCCAAAGGAAACGTCCCTTTTCGTAGCTAAAGATGCTCCCCCACACCCGGTCCAGGTTAATCGGGATAATCGGCGCCTCCACATTTTTCATGATGCGTTCAAACCCTTTGCGAAACGGCAAAAGCTGTCCTATTCGCGTGATCTGGCCTTCTGCAAAAATGCAAACTACTCTTCCGTCCTGAATGCTTCTCGAGGCCTCGCGCAGCGCATGGATCAAGGCCCGCGGACCTTGCTTGCTGGAAATGGGAATCACACGCATTATTCGCGCAAACGGCTTGATGAATGGGATCTGGTAAATCTCCTCTTCCATCAAGAAACGGATGAAGCGGTCCGTCGAAGCAATAAGCAGCAATGCATCCACAAAAGATAAGTGGTTGGATACAAACAATGCCCCTCCCCGCTCAGGGATATTCTCACGGCCCACCACTCGAATTCGATAGATGCTATGCGTCAGGAACCACAAGATAAGGCGCATGAGAGAATCAGGGAGAAGAAAGCACACGTAGACTGTTGCAGCCAGTGTCAATCCTGCGGCGGTTAGGAAAACGTGCAGAGAACTCATGTGGAAGGCTACGGTCATCACCCAATAGAAGCCTGTGGCCAAAAGCATGCCGACAAATGTCATCAGGTTGGCCATCGCAATCATGGATCCCTTGATGGTTGGGTCGGGACGGTGCTGCAGCAAAGCGTTGATTGGCACAATAAAGAACCCGGCAGAAAAACCCAGGGCTGAAAGCAACAGGGCCGCACCCCAAAAGCCCCAACCCGGCAGCGATAGCGCCAACAGGAAGGCCGAGATTCCTACAGAGCCCAGAGGGATGAGCCCGTACTCAACTTTCCTTCCAGAGACGTTTCCTGCTACAAAACTTCCCACCCCAATCCCAATGGCCAGTGCAGCCAGCAAATACCCAATATGCGTTTCTTTCAGGTGCAAAACATTTTTCCCAAAAAAGAGAACATTGGTTTGCAACAGGAGTCCCAGGAACCAGAAGTAGATACTTCCGAGGACTGCCAGCCACAGGACTCGGTCTTTGCGGGCAATGGCCGCCGTCGTGAAGATCTCTCCAAGAAAGTTAAGACGAAAGCGAGCGTTCGGGTTGGCAGGAGCTACCGGATCAATTCTCACGCTAGTGGTTGCTCCAACCAGCGCCAATCCTGTTAATACGATTCCGGCGATATAAAGCCTTCCGTGCAGGTACTCCACCAGCATTCCTCCGGCAACAGTCCCCAGGATAATGGCAAGAAATGTCGTCATCTCCAAAATGCCATTACCCCACGAGAGCCGCTTTTCGGGCAGCAATTCAGGCAAGATGCCATACTTGGATGGACCGAAAACTGCCGCCTGTGTTCCCAGCAGAAAGAGTATGCCCATCCCCATGCTCAGGTTTCCCACCCACGCCGCCCACCCGCCCAGAAGCATGATCAACACCTCCCACAACTTGGTCCACAGTGTGACAGAGCGTTTGCTGAACCGGTCCGCCAGGAAGCCTCCATACATTGAGAAAAGAAGAAAAGGAATAATGAAAAGTGCGTTAATTGTAGAAACCCTTTCA
>JBGOVH010000393.1:0-3926 GCA_041478005.1 Terriglobia bacterium
AATGAGGGTAACGCATCTCTCAGCCCAGCACTTCCTTTCAATTGCATCCCTGCAATCAGCCATTTTCTCGATCTACTCGCTCTTTTCTTTCAGAGTGCCTTCTGCCAGCCGCCAACTGCCATCTCTCAGCTTCAAGTAGTTGTTCCCATAAACCACTTTCCCCAAGACAACTGCATGGCTAGCGCCTGTGGCCATGGGAACGTTGGCTGGATGCAGGTGAATCGTTTCATTCGCCAATATCGCAAACCCCATTGCTTCCTTGGCTGAAGAAGGGACTCCCAAGTCATCCGACTTCAACAGCTCAAGCTCCGCTAAAGCGGTCCGCAGCCGTTGCAGCAAGTAAGGATTGCGGGCGCCCCCGCCCGAAACGATTAACTGGTCCATATGAGCTTGAGGCAAAATAAAGTCCCTAATGGCTCCAGCGATGGATTGGGCCGTCAGTTCAGCGACCGTGCATAGCAGGTCTTCGAAGCTGGCGGTTTGGTTCCCTTTCAGAATTGCAGTTAGAAAGTCTTCTCCAAATTGTTCGCGTCCTGCAGTTTTCGGTGGCGGATGCTGAAAATAGGGGGAAGCGAGTAATTCTTCCAGGACGGAAGAGAGAATCTTTCCTCTGCTGGCAATTTCCCCCCCGTCATCATATTGCTTCTGTCCTCCCGTAAACCGGCGCACGAGCCCATCCATCACCATGTTGCCCGGGCCTGTATCAAATGCCTTGATGTGCGTCAATTCGGATGCGGCCGAGAGAGAGGTCACATTGGCAATTCCACCGACGTTCAGCAGAATCCGCCCCAAGCGGTCGTTATGAAACAGCACATAATCGACATAAGGAATGAGGGGAGCGCCCTTGCCTCCGGCCGCCATATCACGCGGCCGAAAGTCCGAAACAGTTGTGATCCCAGTGTTCTCGGCCAGGATTGAGGCTTCGCCGATTTGCAGTGTGGACACCAACATCCGTCCGCAGAAAAGACCGGGTTCAGATTGGTGAAACACGGTCTGACCATGTGAGCCGATCAGATCGATTTGGTCCAAATTCACGCGAGCTTCCTGGCAGAGTTTGAAAACTGCTTCCGAATAAAGGGCTCCCAGCAAGAAGTTCAGGTGACTGATGGTTTGCGTAGAAATGGGATTTCCGGAGGCAACCTTAAGCAGCTCCTGGTGAACATCAGGCATGAAAGGAATGGAAGTCAAGTGCCTCAATCGTGCTTTGATAGACAACCCAGAACCGGAAATCTCTACCAGTGCGGCATCCACGCCATCCAGTGACGTTCCCGACATCAAGCCAACCACAAGCTTAGGATCTTTCATAAGGGGCGATTAAGCAATAGCCGCAGGCCGCGTTGAGTCTTGGCAGTTCAATACGGATTCCTCAGTATTGCTCACAATTTGGATTTAAACGCATGCAACTTCTCCAGGGCTTGCATTGGGGTCATCGAGTCCGGATTTAGAACCTTCAACTCCTCTAACACTTCGTGGTCCGTGATCATGAAAAGACTCATCTGCGCCTCGGAGGAGGCTTTCTTGCGTTTGTATTGCCGGGTAAGATGGTCACTAATTTCGTGCTCACCTTCTTCATGTTTTTTGAGAATCTCTCGCGCTCTTTCCAACACAGCAGAAGGGAGTCCCGCTAATTTGGCCACTTCGATACCGTAGCTCTTATCAGCGGCGCCCGGTTCCACTTTCCTCAGGAAAACAATTTCGTGGCCTGACTCTTTCACGGACACATGATAATTCTTCACGCCGGGCAAGAGCTCAGCCAATTCCGTCAATTCATGATAATGCGTGGCAAACAGGGTCTTGGCTTTGCTGCGATAATGCAAGAACTCAACAACGGACCAAGCGATGGAGAGCCCGTCAAAGGTTGCGGTACCGCGTCCGATTTCGTCAAGAATCACCAGGCTCTTGGAGGTGGCGGTATTCAAAATCACTGCGGTTTCTGTCATCTCTACCATGAAAGTGGAACGTCCGCGAGCGAGATTGTCGGTGGCGCCTATGCGAGTGAAGATTCGGTCTACTAGAGGAAGTTTTGCTGAATCTGCAGGAACAAAGGATCCCATCTGGGCCATAATACAAAACAAAGCCGTCTGGCGCAGGTAGGTGGATTTTCCTCCCATGTTGGGTCCCGTGATGATGAGAATCTGATCCGAGGAATCATTGAGATACACGTCGTTAGGGATAAATTTCCCTGTGGGCAATTGATCGCTGAGTTGCTCAATGACTGGATGGCGTCCGCCTTTTACAACAAACTCCCCTTCAGAGACCAGCTCTGGTCGCACGTAATTGCAAGCATGGGCCACATCGGCCAGGGAGAGCAGGCAATCCAGCTGAGAAAGCGCAGAAGCGGTTTTCCGGATTCGCCTGGCTTCTTTCCCCACAACCGTGCGAAGCTCACAAAACAGGTCATATTCAATTTGAACAATCTGTTCCTCTGCTCCCAAAACTTTGCGCTCGTATTCTTTCAACTCAGGAGTTGTGAAGCGTTCGGCACCCACCAGAGTCTGCTTTCGCTCGTAATCGGGCGGAACCAATGCCAGATTGGATTTGGAGATCTCCAAATAATACCCAAAGACGTGGTTGAATTTGACTTTCAGATTATGAATTCCCGTGCGGGTTCTCTCTCGAGCCTCAAGTTGGGCGATAAACTGCTTGCCAGAAATGCTGATGTTCCTCAGCTCATCCAGCTCGGAGTGATAGCCGTCTCGAATCAAACCCCCTTCGGTGAGAAGAATGGGTGGATTCTCTTTCAACGCGCTCCCAATGAGTTTTGTCATATCCTGTAAGTTATCTTGATCCTCTTCTAACTCACGCAGGCGGTGGCCGGAGAATGACTGAAGCTTTGATTTGATTGCCGGAATCTGCTCCAGAGAATTCTTCAAAGCGATCAAATCTCGGGCATTGGCGGTGGAAAGGGAAACCTTGGCAAGCAGCCGCTCAACGTCATAGACCTTTTTCAGAATCGATTTGAGCTCTTCCCTTTCGATGTACTTTTGCTTCAACTCAGCCACTGCATCGAGCCGCCGCTCGATTTCGATCCGATCAATTTCAGGGCGCAGTAGCCAGCTCTTTAGCAATCGCGCTCCCATGCCTGTTGAGGTTCGATCCAGCGAATTAATCAAAGTGGCATTTCTCGATCCGTCGAAAAGAGATTCCACCAACTCTAGATTCCGGGCCGTGGAGGCGTCCAAAACCATCGATCCTGCCAAATCGTAATACTTCAGCTGGTCGATGTGATGAAGCGATGTACGTTGTGTTTCCTTCAAGTAATGAAGGATGGCTCCGGCTGCAGCTATCGCATGGCTCCGGCCTTGGCAGCCGAAACCGTCCAGGCTCATCACTCCAAAATGCTCGGTGAGAAGCCTTTGCCCATAGTCTAGAGAGAAGGTCCAATCCTCTACGAAAGTTTCACCGGCAACGAGGTTTAGATTGGCGGACGAATCCTTAATCTTTTGACTCGAAGGATAGATGAGCTCCTTGGGCTGCAGCCGCTCCAGTTCAGTTTGCAGCTGTTCGCTTGCGGAATCCCCGGAGAACTCGGTAATTCGAAAGTCTCCCGTGGAAAGATCGATGGAGGCCAGGCCCGTGCGAGCCTCATTTATCCACACTGCACTCAAGAAGTTATTCTCTTGGGGAACCAGAAGATTGCCGTCAGAGACGGTCCCTGGAGTTACAACACGAGTAACTTCTCTTCGTACCAACTTCTTGGCTGCCTTGGGATTTTCCACCTGGTCGCAAATGGCCACCTTGTAGCCTTTGCGAATCAATTTCGCAATATACCCGTCTGCCGCATGATAAGGGACTCCGCACATGGGTACAGACAAGCCTTTTTCCTTATTGCGAGAAGTCAGCGTGATTTCAAGCTCTCTTGAGGCTAGGACTGCATCGTCAAAAAACATTTCATAGAAATCCCCTAGCCGGAAAAAGACCAGGGC
>JBGOVH010000099.1:0-7736 GCA_041478005.1 Terriglobia bacterium
GGTATGGGATCTCCTCCGCTAAATTCCAGCAGGTCGCGCAATGCCATTGGGGAGCGGGTTTCCACGGCCTTGACGTACTCGCGCCAGGCGTTCTGGTAGTCTCCATTTCTGACGGCTTTGTGCAGCGGCTTGAAGACGCTGGGATTGTAAGCATGGTACTCACCGCCACGACGAAAGCGAAAATAACCGGCGTCTTCCAGTTCCTCTTGGACGTCCGGTCCAAACGCCGAGCGGTGGAATCCCAGGATGTCCTGGGCAATCTCCTCCATGCCGATTCCACCGATGCGCGACACGGTGCCGGGGAAATAGGTGTCGACCATGGCCTCCTTGATGCCGAGGGCTTCGAAGATCTGGGCGCCGCGATAACTGCTGAGGGTGGAAATGCCCATCTTTGACATGATCTTCAGCAGGCCGTTTTCCACCGCCTTGCGATAGTTGGCCACAGCCGTTTCCGCCGTCAATTCGCCGAGCTCTCCCCGATGGGCAAGCTGGGCAACCGTTTCGAAGGCAATATAAGGACAGATGGCGTTGGCTCCATAGCCAATCAAGCAGGCGAAATGGTGTTCTTCACGGGCGTCGCCACTCTCAACAATCAAGCTGGCTTTCATTCTCTTCCCCTGCCGGATCAGGTGGTGGTGAATCGCGGAGACCGCCCGCAACGTGGGAAAGGGGGCGCGGGTGACGCTTACACCGCGATCGCTCAGAATCAAAATCGATTTGCCATGATCGATCTCGGCGGAGGCGCTTTCGCACAGCTCATGGAGCGTTCGCTCAATGCCCTTGAAATCCAGTTCGGCATCGAAGAGTGCGGGAAGTGTTACGCTGCCAAGGCCGGATCGGGCTGCATAGCCAGCCACTGCAACTCACGGCTGGTAAGGATGGGGCTGGAAAACTTTATGAGCCGGGCATGCTCCTCGGTCTCCTCGCAAAGGCTCTTGCGGCGTCCAACGGCTGTGTTTAGGGACATGACCAGCCGTTCACGAAGCGGATCAATGGGAGGGTTGGTGACCTGTGCAAAAAGTTGTTAGAAATAACTGTAGAGGAGCCTGGAACGCTGAGAAAGTACCGCCAGCGGCGTGTCGTCGCCCATGGAGCCCACGGGTTCCTTGCTGTCCCGAGCCATCGGGATCAAAATCCTTTCAATGTCCTCGCGGGTATAGCCAAAGGCCTTCTGCTGCCGGATGAGTTCCTTTTCGTCAAAGATCAGACCTGAGGATTGGAACTGAGAAAGGGACTGGAGACCGGGACAGCGGATCATCTGGCTCTCAACCCAACGCCGGTAGGGCCTGCGGAATTTGATTTCATCCTTCAGCAGGTCGTTTTTCAAAATCTTTCCTTGGAGTGTATCCACCGCAATCATTTTCCCAGGACCCAGGCGTCCTTTTTCAATCACCCTGGCATCGTCCAGTTCCACCACACCCACTTCTGAGGCCATCAAGATCACGCCGTCATCGGTCACCTTGTAACGGGCGGGGCGAAGGCCGTTACGATCGAGAGTAGCGCCTACAAAACGTCCGTCGGAAAAAGCCAGCGCTGCGGGCCCATCCCAGGGTTCGATGAGACAGGAGTGGTATTCGTAAAATCCCTTCAGGTCCGGATCCATGTTGGGCGTGTTCTGGTAGGCCTCGGGGACGAGCATCATCATGGAATGAAGAATATCCCGCCCCGAACGCTCGATAGCTTCCAGAGAATTATCCAGGCTGGCAGAATCACTCCCGCGGGGCGTGATGATAGGCTTGATCCGCTCCACCCGCTCTTTCCATAGAGGCGAGCTCAGTTCAGGTTCGCGAGCGCGCATCCAGTTGCGATTCCCCTGCAGCGTATTGATCTCCCCATTGTGGGCTAGCATCCGGAAGGGCTGGGCCAGAAACCAGGTGGAAAAAGTAATTGTGCTATAACGCTGATGGAAGACCGCCAGAGCGGTTTGGAAATCGGACCGGCGCAGGTCCAAGTAGTATCCTTTAAGCTCCGGAGCAACAAAAAGACCCTTGTAGACAAGAGTCCGGCTGGAGAACGAAGGGATATAGAAACCTTCGATAGCTCTTTCTTCGACCCTGTTTTCGATCTCGCGTCGAATCAGGTAAAGCGTGCGTTCAAATTCATCAGGGGAATGTTCCGGCCGTTTCCCCAGCAGAACTTGCTGTATCTCTGGCTCCGTCTGCCGAGCCTTATCCCCGAGCACCAGGGAATTCACTGGCACCTTGCGCCAGCCAAACAAAGGGAGGTTCTGATCTTGAACCACCTGTTCGACGATTTTCTTGCACACCGTCCGAGCTTCGGTATCTTCTCTGGGAAAAAAAACCATGCCCACTCCAATGCTGCCTGGTTGCACCAGGGGGATGCCTAACTTACCGGATTCGCTTTGGAAAAACCTGAAGGGGATTTGGGTCAGAATGCCGGCCCCGTCCCCTGTCTTAGCGTCTGCATCGACTGCGCCACGGTGGGTGAGATTTACGACCGCCTCAACGGCTTTCTCAAGAATCCAATGGCTTGGAGTTCCATTGATGTTGGCGACAAAGCCCACCCCGCAGGAATCGTGTTCGAAGCTGGGGTGATAGAGCAGGTGATTTGTGTCTGGTTTGCGACTCATATCCATAGGACAAAACCGATACTCAGGACAAAACCGATACTCCCCCACATCACTCCACCGGGGCACCACGATTGATGATACCCTCTGCAAAAATAGTTATAAAGTTTATTCCCTCTATGGTATTTATAAATAGTCTTTATGCACTAGATGGAGTTTTCCACAGCCATTCTTCTTTATGAATCTGGATCAAATTCGAAATTTCTATGAAGTAGCCGTTCATAAGAGCTTTACTCTGGCGGCAGAAAAGCTTTATCGCACCCAGCCGGCCATCAGCACCCAGGTACGATTGCTTGAAGAAGAGCTGGGCCAAAAGCTGTTTGACCGGATTGGCAAGAAAGTCTGTCTGACCCAAGCGGGAGAGCTCCTCCTCGGATATGCAGAACGGCTGCTTCGTCTGCACGATGAGGCAAAGCTGGCGATTACAGAGTTGAACGCGACGCCTAAGGGAAAAGTCCTTATCGGAGCTAATGAAGCGACCTGTATTTACGTCTTGCCTCAATTGTTCACTGTCTTCAAGGAGAAATACCCCGAGGTCCAGATAAGTATTTATCGGAACTTTTCCAAGAAAGTTGTAGATAAGATTCTGGAGAATCAACTGGATTTTGGGATCGTGACGTTGCCGGTGCAAGAGCGTGATCTGCATTTGATGCCGATTGCCGAAGATGAGCTTTGGCTGATCACCAGCCCAACCCATCCGCTAGCCAATCGGGTCTCTGTTGCCCTGGAACAAGTAGTGACCTACCCCTTCATTTTT
Organism: Terriglobia bacterium; assembly: GCA_041478005.1. Classification (GTDB taxonomy): domain Bacteria; phylum Acidobacteriota; class Terriglobia; order Versatilivoradales; family Versatilivoraceae; genus JBGOVH01. The sequence continues at coordinate 3,345 of JBGOVH010000099.1, forward strand.
CACAAAGCAGGCACAACGCGAGAGCGTTTGATGAAGCAGTTTGGCCCGCTCTGGGAGAAGTTGAATATCTCGATGGAACTGGCCAGCATTGAAACGATCAAGAAATTTGTTTCGATCGGAATGGGAATTTCGATTGTGCCGAAGAGCTATGTTGCAGACGAGATCGAGCGGGGAACCCTCCGGCTGGTGCGCATCAAGAACTTCAAACTGATCCGAAAACTCGGGCTGATCTACCGGAAGAATCGCTACCTCTCCCGAGGAGCCAGAGCATTTCTGGAAGTGGTCAAAGAGTCGTTGGGATATGAATAGGTCAAGCCGCGAATGAACGCAAATGAATGCGAATGAATTACGAAGCATCTTGCGACGAGACAGTCATGTTAGCCAAGGCTGTCATAAAGGCTTGCAAGGGCTCTTAGGGGTAAGTTGGATTTGCGTCAATTCGCGTTCATTCGCGGCTAATAGATCAGGTCTTACGGTCCCTCTATTGGGCTTTTGCCCGTTGCCTTTGTCCCATACCGGGCCGATGACTGATGAGGATGACACAAAACTGGCGGAATCTTACCAATGGATGCATTTGGATTGCATGGTTTCATTGATTTTTCTATATTAGTAGACCTTTCGGGGCATCCATGGACAAGCTTTGCGCGTCGGGGGCGAGGAAGCTTTTTGCAGCCTCAGGGGGAATACGCATGTTGATCAAGGACAAAAAAACGCGGAGGCGGCTGCTTTTTGCTCACCGGCGTTTGCGTGAGTTGCGCATGATTGCCAAAGGGTTGCTGACCACACGGCATCCTGTACTGGCCCACATCATCCCGATACGCCGTTGCAATTTGTCCTGCACGTATTGCAATGAATTCGATGATTTTTCCAAGCCAGTTCCCACGGATGAGATGTTTCATCGCGTGGATCTGCTAGCCAAGCTGGGGACTTCCATCGTTACAATCAGTGGAGGGGAGCCTCTGCTGCATCCGGATCTGGATGAAATTATCCAGCACCTGCGCCGCCGGGGCATTATCTCGGGACTGATTACGAATGGCTATTTATTGACAGTCGATCGAATTGAACGTCTCAATCGGGCTGGATTGGAGGGCCTGCAGATCAGCATTGACAACGCGCAGCCCGATGCTGTTTCCAAGAAAAGCTTGAAGGTTCTAGATAAGAAATTGCAGATGCTGTCTGAACATGCCGAGTTTGGAGTCAATATTAACTCAGTCGTAGGGTCGGGCATAGCCCATCCCGAGGATGCGCTCACCGTGGCCAACCGCGCTATTGAGCTGGGATTCAGCAGCACTTTGGGAATCATCCATGATGGGTCAGGTCAATTACGCCCACTCAATTCATTGGAGCGTGAAATTTATGACAAGCTTAAGACGTTAGGGAAGAAATCGTTTGCTCGTTTCAACCAATTCCAGGAAAACATCGCCTATGCCCGCCCGAACAACTGGCGCTGCCGCGCCGGGGCTCGTTATCTGTACATTTGCGAAGACGGCCTGGTGCACTACTGTTCGCAACAGCGGGGCTACCCCGCTATTCCGCTGGCTGAGTACACGAAAGAGCACATAAGGCGCGAGTATAATACTTCCAAGTCTTGCGCACCGTATTGTACGGTTTCCTGTGTTCAGCAGGTGGCGATGATCGACAACTGGCGTTCCCCACAAAGAGACCTGCCCCGATCTAGCTGCAACATCGACGTAGTTGTCGACCTTCCCAAATCACCCATCAAAACCGGGACAGTTGTAAAGTAATTTTAGCTCTCAAATCGTGCTGCCACGAACTGCTTATCGTCGGCCACGACCCCAGTTCGGACCACTTTTCCACATTGTCTCCGACCCGAAAAAAAATTAGTGTCAGCGATTTCCCGTGGATAAATGGTAATGTTGAGCGAATCCTCAATCCAGGGACGATTCTTCATGTAGAAGGAAATCCCCGACTTGCTGATATCGTGGGCCTGAGCATCCTCGGTAAAAGGGAAGCCGAGCAGATCCTGCCCATCGATCACCAGCTTGGAATTGTCTCTCATCCGGGGATACGACCTCGGGATGAGAATATTCTTTTTTGCCATTTCCTTTTTCCTCAAGTCCTTCAGGTGTACTTCCTTGATTACTAAATCGGCTTCCTGAGGTGTTAATTTAGAAAAAATTGCCTCGTAGCGTTTGGAAGGTCTTTGATTGAAACTCGTTCTCGTTGTTGTCCTCGTCCTCGTAACTGGCCTTGAAAACCGAGGACGACGAAGAGGACGAGAACGAAGGCCTTGATTTTTCATCCCGCGTCGTGCCGCCGACACCTTTGAAGATCAGGCTTGCCTGAAATTGCACCTCTTGGTAACCTCAGACTCTTGATTCTGGGAGGCACTCATGCTCAAAGGTAAGTTCGGAATCATTTTCGGAGTGGCCAACAAGAGAAGCATTGCCTGGAGCATTGCTCAAGCTTGGCATCAAGCCGGAGCCCGATTGGCATTCACGTATCAAGGGGAACGCCTGAAAGAAAACGTGGAAGAATTGGCGGGAACCTTTGGCGAAGAATCTCCGCTCTACCCCTGCGACGTCACGCGGGACGAGGAGATTCAATCTGTTTTCGACCGGGTTGCCCATGATTTCGGCAAACTTCACCTGGTTCTTCATAGTGTGGCCTTTGCGCCGCGAGAAGCTCTCGAGGGTCGCTTTATCAACACCTCTCGTGAGGCCTTTCGGATTGCCCAGGACGTCAGCGCTTATTCCTTGCTGGGAATTTCCCGCGCTGCCCTTCCACTCATGACAGAGGGGGGGAGCATTACTACAATGACCTATTACGGCGCAGAAAAAGTAGTGCCCCATTACAATGTCATGGGAGTGGCAAAGGCCTCGCTGGAAGCCATTGTCCGCTATCTGGCCCATGATTTAGGTCCACAGGGCATCCGCGTAAATGCAATTAGCGCTGGCCCGATCAACACGTTGGCTGCCCGCGGGATCGGCGGCTTTGCGGAGATGTTGAAGTATCATGCTGAACACGCTCCGTTGAAGAGAAATGTCCAGACTAAAGAACTGGGCGACACAGGACTTTATTTGGGCAGTGATCTTTCGAGCGGAGTAACTGGCGAAGTGATTTATGTTGACTGCGGTTACAACATCATGGGGATGTAGGGAGAAGGCGAAAAACTATTCGCCATTGACCATTTCCTATTTGTCATTTTCTATTGCGGGTCTTGTTCATTAGCAAATGACAAGGAACGTAATATGACCGGTGGTTTCAGAGCCCTTCTACTTCCAATAGTCGGGACTGAGTACGACAAACCATATCCTCATCAAGGAGACTTTCGATGAATATCAAGAAAGTTCCACGGGGTTTTAGAGTTTTGAGAGGGGGCGTTAGCACCCTTCTGGTTCTAAGCGTTCTAACCCTCGCGGCGTGCAGCCAGGGGAACGAAAGCACTTCTAGTTCCACTCCTGCATCAACTCCGGCGTCCACGCCTGCAAGCTCTTCCTCGGCTTTGGAATCTTCGCATGGGCCCGGATCCGGCGGGGTTGAGAAATCGTTTGGATCGATGAAGGCCACCATCCCATCAGATTGGTTGAGTCAAACACCCAGTTCTTCCATGCGGCAAGCTCAGTATGCTTTGGCAAGAGCGGACGGAGATTCAGAGGATGGCGAACTGGCAGTATTCTATTTTGGTCCCGGACAGGGCGGATCTGTTGAGGCCAACATTGATCGATGGCTTGGACAGATTTCTCAGCCTGACGGCAGTTCCTCTAGAGACAAGGCAAAGACCAGCAAGAAAGAGGTATCGGGGTTAGCGGTGACTCTGGTGGATGTCAACGGCACTTACTCTGCTGGGATGATGTCCAATGCCCCTCCTCGTGCTAGTTATCGAATGTTGGCAGCAGTGGTGGAAACCAATGATGGACCCTGGTTCTTCAAGTTAGTCGGACCCGAAAAAACCATCGCAAAATGGCAGGAGAGTTTCAACGGCTTTATCAGCAGCTTCAAGAAGGGGTAAGCTGGTTTTTAGATATGTCCGAGAACCACACTTTGTTGGTATTTCCCCTTACCCGGACAGGAAAGACGGTAAGCCGTATTACATGACTGGGCCAAATGATACTCCCAGGAGGCGCCGGGAAATTCTGGACACTTTGACCCAGAGTTGTGGTGAAGGTGGTTTCCACTTCACGTTGGTAGAGGGACCGCTCTAGTGATCCCTGCAAATTATAGTGACATCTCTTAATCTGATCCGTTTATGGCTGTCTCCCTCACCCCTCACCCCGCCTCCGGCCCACGCTCCCCAAGGGCTCTCCAAGGGAGAGGGAAGGTGTGAAGAAATTAAGTTCTGCCGCTATACATAAGGGACTGGTTGGTCACCCAGAATATTTCACTTCTGAGTTACCCAAAACACCCAGGACGACCCCCTATATTGACCAA
>JBGOVH010000519.1:0-3083 GCA_041478005.1 Terriglobia bacterium
AAATAATTTGATATTGAGTCTTCATGAGCCATCGACTCCAATAGGTGTGATTTAGAGAAACTCCATCAGAAAAGGGCGCATATATAGCCAACCTGCGCAATACGTGCGCCCAACCTGACATCGAGAGATCATTTTTGGATTGCCAAACAAGTTACAGTGCGAAGAAATCAACCTGTTTAGCCAGGGCATGAGTGTGCTTGCAGGCCAGCCACTACTGCGCCTTCTGTCCCTTGTGGGCCTTGTGACACGTCCCGCAGGCTGCAGTCACAGACTGAAAGGAAGCGTTGGCAGCTTTGAGATCCTTTTTCTCTAGCGCAGCAAGAACACCCTCACTCCCCTCACGCAAATCCTTGGTTGCGCCCGCCCAAACAGCGTCCGGACAACGGCCATCGTCCATAAGCAATTTTCGATACCAGTGCCTGCTTTGTAAAGAATTGATTTATGTGCAGCACGTCATATCCCCCCCTGTTGGGCTTTTGCTAACCAGAAAGTCTTGACCTTTTCTTACCTTCGGTGGCAGTTGTCTGCAGACGGGCCTGATTTGCTCTACACCCGTGCTTGCATGACCTTTTCGATTTCCTTTTGAATAAAGTCCTTACCAGAATTCAGAGCAATAACCACATCTTTGGCTGTCTTGTCGGTCCACTCACGACCACGATCAACACTGTCTTGGACTTTTTCCGAGATGCCTTCGACCAGATTATCGATGGCGTGGCCCAATTCTAATTGAATCTGCTCTGACTTTTTCTTGGCCATCCTTCCTAAATAGGCAATATCCCGCCGCGTCTTTTTTCCAGATTGGGGTGCCAATAGCAGGGCAATCGCGGCACCCAATAGGCCTCCTGCTAGAAACAGAACAACTCCATCCAGCTTTCCATTCTCTGTCGCCATGATTATTCTCCTTTTCTAACTTTTTTCTCTTTGTTTGCATCTAATGGCAAGACAAGGGGGGCCATGTTGACACATGTTCAATTGGATATTCAAGAATCGGCTCCTTAGTTGCACTGCAAACTGGGGCGGAGTGACTGGGAATCTTGAGGGCCGATGTGACATGCAAACAAAGGCCGCGAAACAAGGATGGAGACTCAAAGAATGCTCGATCCTACCCACCTGGTATCAAGTGGTCGTAAAATGAAAATCGCAAGAAATTCCCAACAGACGCAGGATCATTATACTTCGAATTCAGAACGCCGAGAATCTTTCGATTCCAATGGGCTAATGAGCGCATGGATACATTCGACGACCAACGGCTCGGCCCTGGCCGGCAAGGTGTTCGATTTATACCTTCCCCGGTTGAGGTTTTGGCGCCCGCCAAAATGGTTGGTCTGGCTCTTATTGGGCGGCCTTATGGTCTCCCTGATGATCTACGAGGTTCGCTCCTCTGCTTTGCAATCCTGGCTTTTGTCCCACTCTGCTAGGCATATGACTTACAGGATAGAACCGGGAGCAAGTCCAAGTATCGTTTTTCCAAGGCAGGGGCCTTTCGACTTGCGATATGGCTATTCTCAACTCCCAGATTTTCAACAACGGTTAGAAACCAGGGGCTTCACCGTGACTCAACAGGCTCGCTTTTCTCCACAACTTGAGAGAATCGCCCGTTGGGGAATAACTCCTCCCTATCGAGAACCTGTAAATGCCGGTCTTGTGATTCGTGCTGCCGAAGGCCATCAGATGTTTGAGTCTTCGCATGCTGCTGAGATATTCAACAATTATGAGCAGATCCCACCTTTGATTGTCGAGGCCCTGCTGTTCATGGAAAACCGAGAGTTGGGCAACCCCCCGCACGATGTCAGCACTAACCCCGTACTGGAGTGGGATCGGATTGTCAAAGCAGGCTTTTCTTATGCGGGGAATAGGTTAGGTTTGCCATTGCGGGTAGAAGGGGGCAGTACCCTGGCAACGCAGCTGGAAAAATACCGTCACTCTGCAGATGGGCGTACAGAGTCAGTCACAGACAAGTTACGGCAAATGGCGAGTGCCAGTTTGAAAGTCTACAAATCGGGGACTGACACCCGTAATGCCAGGCATGAAATTATCCTCGACTATTTGAATACGATTCCCTTGGCTGCCGTACCCGGTTATGGGGAGATCAACGGGCTTGGACAGGGGTTGCAGGCCTGGTTTGGTGAGAGCCTGGACGAAGTATGCGCGAACTTGCAGTCCGAAGGGTCAACGCCTGCAAAAATTCAAGCGTTCAAACAGGTTTTGTCTCTTCTCTCCGCAGTGCGAGCTCCCAGCTATTACCTGATCCAAAACCGCACGGCGCTTGAGACCAGAGTTCAATATTATTTGCGCGCCATGGAGAAGTCTCGGTTAATTGACGCGGAATTTGCTCACGAATTGGAGATGACCCCAGCCAAGGTCTCGATCCGGGCTAATTTCCCCGAGCCTGACTTCTCGGCTCGCCATAAGACTCTGAATGCCATTCGCACAAATCTTGTGGGGTTGCTGGGGGTCCCAAGTTTCTATGAACTTGACCGGCTGGACCTGGAAGCAAATAGCACAGTGGACTCACTCTTACAAGATGAGGTTATCAACGTCTTTGATAACTTAAGGGAAACTGAATTCCTAGATGCACATGGTCTTCGCCAGGAACATCTTCTATCCCAAGGGAACCCTGAGAAAGTGATCTATAGCCTGTTGCTTTTCGAGAAAACTCCTTTGGGAAATGTGTTGCGAGTGCAGACCGACAACCTTGAACAACCCCTGGATATCAACGAAGGCATGAAAATGGAATTGGGCAGCACTGCGAAGCTTCGCACATTGGCACATTACCTCGAGTTGGTAGCTTTACTCTACTCTGACAAGAAGATCATAGACAATCCTACGAACCTGATTCGGGATCCCATTACACTATGGGTTGTCGAAACCCTCAAAGACCACCCTCAAATGAGTCTGGAGGATTTGTTGCAAGACTCGCTAGACCAAACCTACTCAGCTAGCCCGCACGAGGCATTCTTTACCGGGGGCGGAGTCCATACCTTCAATAATTTTGATTCCAAGGACAACGGGCGCCGCATGACTATCCGGGAAGCCGCACGGCGCTCCACCAATCTCGTCTTTATCCGTCTCATGCGTGACCT
>JBGOVH010000166.1:0-5989 GCA_041478005.1 Terriglobia bacterium
ACGAAAGTAGTCTAGCTTGAAACGGCGAGGCACCTTCGGGGACATAAAACGAATCTCCCGGCGGACAAATCGCCGATAATTCACGGGGACACCCTCAGCTGATACCTCCGAAGAGAGGAATATTGCCATCGAATCTTCTCCTGGCAAGCGTTATGTTGGCCTTGGCTGGGACGTTGGTCACCCCAAAGCAATGTCCATTTTCCCGGCCGCTTTAAGCAGTTAATTTCCTCAGCTGTAGGATCGAGTTTTGGATCTTTCAGCTCCAATCATGAGGGCTCTACCTTTTCTAAGTTTCACTCTCGTCCGGACCCGCCTTGGCAGCTTTGGCCTGAGCAACGATCTTTTCAGCAATGTGCGCGGGGACAACATCGTAATGCGAGAACTCCATTGTATAGTCGCCTCGCCCTTGGGTCATAGAAGTTAAGGTGGGGGCATAGGATAGCATTTCTGCCATCGGGACCTGCGCCTTGATCGCTTGCATACCCCCTTTTGAATCCATCCCTTGGACACGTCCCCTGCGGCTATTCAGATCGCCCATGAGATCACCAGCGTAGGCGTCCGGAGCATAGACCTCCACGTTCATGATTGGCTCCAAAAGAACCGGGTTGGCCATTTCCATTGCCTTCTTAAAAGCCAGCGAACCCGCAATCTTGAACGCCAATTCTGAGGAATCCACATCGTGATAAGAGCCGTCGTACAGAATCACACGGAAGTCGACAACCGGATAACCTGCCAGGTAACCCCTGGCGGCTGATTCCAGAATCCCCTTCTCAACCGCAGGGATATAGTTCTTGGGGATAGCTCCGCCAAAGATTTCGTTATTGAATTCGAAGTTTCCCCCTCGAGGTAGAGGCTCCATCCTGATTTTGCAGTCACCATATTGCCCATGGCCACCAGACTGCTTCTTATGCTTTCCTTGCACGTCGGCCTTACCCCGGATAGTTTCGCGATATGGCACTTTGGGGGGCTTTAAAGTGACCTCTACACCAAACCGCCTCCTCAGCCGGGATACAACGGTTTCAATGTGCAACTGGCCCATCCCCGAAAGCAACATTTCATTGGTTTGCTGGTCACGACCAAAACGCAACGTGGGATCTTCTTCCAAAATCCGATGCAGCGCATTACTGATCTTATCTTCATCTCCTCGTGTTTTTGGTTCGATGGCAAAAGTAATGAGCGGTTCAGGAAAACTTAGAGTCGTGTAGAGAATTGGATGATCCTTATCTCCCAGCGTGTCATTTGTCATCGTATCCTTGAGTTTCGCGATAACTCCGATATCCCCAGCATGTAATTCGCTCGTTTCTACAGGGGATTTCCCCTGAGGAACCGAAAGGTGGGCCATTCGTTCAAGACTACCCTTCCTAAAATTCATCACGGTTGAATCGTTCTTCAACACCCCTGAATACACTTTGAAGTAGGACAATCTACCGGCAAACGGGTCCACTTGGGTCTTAAATACAAACAGCGACAAAGCTTCATCCTCGCTCACGGCTCGATCAAGAGAAGCATCCCCCTGGGCGTTAGTCGCGGGGATCTTCTTGCTGGCGGGCTCAGGCAGGTAGCTTACGATAAAATCTGCTGCCGACTGCGGCCCGATATTCATCAATGCGGAATAAGCCAGGATCGGGTAAATGCGTCTCTCAGCTACAGCCTGCTTGAAACCAGGAATCAAATCTTCAATTGGGATGGTGCCTTTGTCAAAAAACTCCTCCATCAGTTTGTCATTTCCTTCGGCCACCATTTCAACAATGGCTTCGTGACCCTTTTGCACAGCCTCATCGTACTCAGCCGGAATTTGAATCTCCTTGGATTTCCCCGATCCATTCGGCTCATACTGATAGGCTTTCATTTCAATCAAGTCAATGATCCCACGCAGTCCTTTCTCAGTTCCAATGGGAATCTGAACCGGAATCGCAATTCGACCAAAGAACTCTTGGAGAGAGGAGACCGCTCTTTCAAAAGCTGCATTCTCGCGATCGAGCTTGTTAACGACAAAGCAGAGAGGCAATTGAAATTCTTCAGCGAACTTGAAGATTTTCTCCGTCTGAACCTCAACTCCTGCGACCGCATCAACTAAGATCATAGTGGACTCACAGATTCGCATGCTGTTCCGCGTGTCCTGCATAAACACTCCTTTGCCGGGGGTATCCACGAAATTGATCTTCGCTTTGTTCCATTCTATGAAAGCAATGGCCGTCGAAATGCTAATCTTTCTCTCAATTTCCTCCGTATCAAAGTCTGTCACGGTCGTCCCGTCATCGACACGTCCGAGGCGATTTCCTACTCCCCCCAAGAACAAACACCCGGCCACCAGGGAGGTCTTACCGCTAGATCCGTGTCCTGCGATTGCCACATTGCGAATGTTGCCGTTACTGAAGACCTTCACAAATTACTCCTTTCTTGTTATCCGAGATTGCCATTCAGATTGATGTTGGGCGTTCATTCGTAGACCCGCTCTGAGAGGCAACACTTTTCTTGGTTTGATTTTGGTCATCCATACCAAATAGGAACAAAGCGGCAGGTAATGACGGTTCAATTCTTCTCTTATCTTAGAGCTGTTGGAGTAAATGTTGAATGCTTAGCCATATTGTATAATGCTTAGCCATATTGAATAACGGTATGAGGCGAAAAAATACTAGCACACCGACTTTTTCCGAATCAACTCATTTGGACACATCCGACACACTTAACTCTATTACGATTCGGTTACTCTCTCCATTCCCGATGGTTTCTCCATAGGGTGGCATCCGATAGTGTGTAGAGCGGATAAAAACTTTCTCCAAGAAGAGAACAACATTTGTTTACGTCTCTTCAGGAGTCTCGGGAGCTTGGAGTTTATCCGTTGACAATTTGAAAATTTAGCCATAACTTTTCTAATTTATTGGCGTGGAGATGACGATACAAACCTTGCAAGCGATGAATTTAGCTGACTGAGGCAAAGAAAATGGGCCCTAATATATTCTTGGCTTTTATTTGTCTGATCCTGGCTGGAAGCCCTTTTGTCACCCAGATTCCCTTTGTCAATGATTCCTTTCAGTTCCAATCCGTTGGAAATATTCGCGACTCCTTTCAGGTCTTTGTTATCACAATCGGGGCCGGTGGATTCCTGTTTGCTTTATTCAATATGTTTTTGAAGAAGAAAAACGGTTCCCCATATATGGCTCTTGGAACCTTGGTCTTACTTGTAGAGTTTTTTTGGAACGACGAACATATTCCCCTGCCATTAGGTAACGCCTTTTTGGGCGGAGAGCTTTTCTTTTGCTTTCTCGTAGGACTTGTCCTGGCGATTGCTGGACTTATTATAGAATGGCTGGCTCAGCAGCCCCATAAGGGATTCTAAAGTAAGCGTGATTGGTTTGTATGAACAACAATGAATCCTGAGTGAAGGAACTCCAATCGATAAGTTTCCTTGAGACGGGAACTGGTGTTTGGCTGGAATGGCACTGGACAAGCAGTCTAAATAAGGGTGATGAACCAGAAACCTTTCGAAGACTATTATGAAATTCTTCAGCTGAGCCATAACGCGGAGCAGTTGGTCATTACCAAGGTCTACCGTCTTCTCGCCGCATTTTATCACCCTGACAACAAACAAACGGGCAACGAAGAAAAGTTCAAAAGCGTTCTTCGCGCTTACGAGGTTCTCTCTGACCCAGCCAAACGGTCTCGTTATAATCTCGATTCCTTTGGAAGGGATTCAGCCCCAGGTAAGCCGGCCTCGAGTTCCAAGACAGGGCCGGGTTCATCTCATATCCGAGAGGATTTAAAGGAGAAGTTGTCAGCTGACTTCAATGCATCATTCTCGACCGATGTCAACCTTTCGGAGAGAGAGCTACGTAAGATCATGTTGATGGCACTCTATGATGTCCGGCGAAATTCACCGGGAAGTCCTCAGGTGTCGCTGCTAGTGTTATCCGAACTATTGGGCTGCTCAATTGAAAATCTTGAGTTTTCGAACTGGTACCTAAAAGAAAAGGGATTCATCAAGATAACTGAATCGGCCGATTTTTCAATAACAATAGCCGGAGTTGATTACGTAGAGAATGAATTAAACAGGAGGGAGACGGAAAAGCAAGTTTTGTCTTTACCGGAAGCAGTTCGATAAAGTCCTAATCCGTCTCGCCTCGACCTCCAAGATGCCGTGATGCTCTATAATTGAGGTCCCTTGCCTCCTACTCGATTGTGAAAATATTTTATGAAATCACAAATTTAGGTTGAACCCCAGGAGAAATGAATGGTATCCACTCAGCTTGAAATTGGACAAGCAATTCAGAACCTAGAGCAAAAGATTTCTAAGATTCGAGGAAAAGTCGCCGAGATCGACGAACAGATCAAGAGTACTTCTGTAAACAACGTTGAAAAAGTGGAAACAGAGTTGGAGCAGCTGAAAAACAGGTACTATGAGACACAGGCCAGAGAATTGATTGGAGAATTTGACGAAAAGCAGAAGAAACAGATTGAAGAGGATATTCAGGTAGCCGAAAGACGACTGAAATCAGATAATGATCGGCTCCAAAATTTGGTGGGCATTCGCCAAGCCCTAGAGATAGAATTCAGAAAATCTCAGACCTCAGTTGAGCAACATCAGGCTGCCCTGGAAAGATTAGAATTTGAAAGCTTGAAGGTCGATCGCCAAAAGATTGTTGATGAGATAAGCTTCATCCGAAAGCAACTGGAGAACATCTTCCAAAAAGTCTCCGACTACAATTTGAATTCTGTCTCCCTGGTAACTCGAATCCTGAATCGAGAACATGCGCTTCGAGGTTATCCTACCGACAAGACAAATGGCAGTGCAAAAGAGAGAATACATCAGCTGGCTGATCCTTTTGATATGAACCTTGTCAAAAGTAGTTTGACAGAGGCGCTTTCAGACGTTCTTAATACAATATCTACTAACTGACACACCGCTAGGAATCTGCGATCAAGCCCAGTTATCTTGAAAGACATTCACCCCCTTGAAGTTCCTGCAAAATGGAGTCTTTAGGCTTCCTTCCCAATTTGCTTCGTTGCGACCGAACTGGAATAACAAAAGGTGAAATCATCGCCGTTTGGCGTACCCTTCATCAAGCGCTGGTAATGACCTTAATGGCCTTCTCACTCTTGCTTCTGAATTTCTATCATCGCCTCCCCTCAATTTCATGCTAAAATTCTGCTTCAGAGTTTCCTCCCATTACTGATGAATGATGGAGCTACAACTTGAAAAACGTCCTCTCGTTAGAACCAGTCAAAAACAAAGAATGGGCAAGGCCTTTGATTAGGATCGCAGAGACTTTCAAGGCGTCCGGTCCATTTATTCACTTCCCCATAGGGGGCATTGTTTTCCTTCTTTACGAGTTCTGCATGATACTTCTTTGTAGGGCGCTCCATGTGTCGCGAAATCCCGTTACGGTGCTCTCCGACGTCGCTATTTTCGGATTGGTTACTGGCTTGATATTCTCTTATTCGAGGATCTACCAACTTGAGACAGAGCGTCGAAGAGGACTTGTTGAAGATCATGAACGAGAATATGCATCCAAGCAAATGCAGCTCTTGAATGATGTCGGCAAGAGACTTGAGATTTTCTCACAAGGGATAGCACATTCCTTGTCCGCCATTATGTTTTTTGCCCGGGCCCATCTTGTAAAATCAAACTCCCCTCAGATGGAACGCGACCTGCGAGAGATCATGGAGAGAATAGATCAGGTCCAGCTCCTGCTTCAAGAATTGAAGGTTTCAATTGCATCAAAATTCCCTCCAACCATAAATCAATCGGAGACTCCCGCGACCGCAGAATCCGCAAAGGCGATAGATTCCAACAAGATTCTTGCTGAAGACGTGTCCATGGTGGCGGGAGCAACTACAAGGTCCAACCTAATTCATTACTTAAGAAGAAGCTCCCGGAGGGTGCTGATTCTTCCGATTAACGTGCGTTATAGTTACGATGGGTCGAGTTTGGAATTTCAGACCTATACTGTAAATGTTTGCGAGGATGGAGCCTGCATTATCTTCTCTG
>JBGOVH010000215.1:0-5301 GCA_041478005.1 Terriglobia bacterium
CCTTTATGCTTGGGAATGTTACCTACGTCAATCCCGTACTGGGTGAACCACCAACCGGAGAGCCGTATGCGGGAGATCCGCCTGTACGGTTCGGAGGGAGGGGGAGCTCACGCTCTCCCTACCCCTATCCAAGCGGAACAGCGGCGCTGACACTTTTGCGCCGAGAACTCTCTAGCCTAACATTTCAAATTCCAGCAGCAGCAGTTTACGGCGAGCTGGGCACGAAGGCACCGTCGCCGGTGCGCTCCCCCGGTAGTCCTCCGTCATTCAAAACAGCGTAAGCGATGAACGGGTTCGAGCCCTCCGTGCGTCGTATCTGCGCATAACCCTGGCGAACTCCGGGGGCATACTTTTCCAGTAGAGAGCCAATCTGGATAAGCCTCCTGGAATTGAGAGTGATTCCTTCCACAACATTTACCTTCTCTCCGGTTTCACCATCGAAGAGCTCGATTTGGAACACATTGGGGTCTCCGTTGTTTTCTCCTGTGTTGATCAATCCCAGATTCGTCCGATTCTCACTGTTCTGTTGCAGACCGTAGAGCCAGGTGCTGCTTGTGCTGGCCATTCCGTAAGGCACAGCGGTGTAAAACACTCCATACAGGCCCCCGCCACCCTGCGTTGATGTCCGGGCGCCGAGGAAGAGGCCACCGACATCTCCCTTCTCCACGGTCAAGAACATGGAGCCAACATAAGCTTGCCCCGTCAGCCACAAGCCAGCCAGACTGTGCTGTCTCAGCCATTGCAAAATGTTCGGCAGGATCAACTGCTCGCCGGCTCGGAGAGGTATGGCGAAATTCGCCGTCGAACCTGGGGCTTGGATGCCTTCGGCAACAAAGGCAAGATGAATGGTTTTGTTGGTTGCGGACCAGTTGGTCAGCACCAGTTCACTATTAAATGAACTGGTTTCAACAATCACTGGAAGAGTCAAACCAGTTCGACCCATCAACGAGCTTTCCAAGACTGGCGGGACAAAGGATCCGTCGGAACTGGCTTGATCATTGATGATCGCGTAGGCGTAATAAGTTGCATTTCCTTTAATCCGTTCAATCCGAACATAGCCATTATTGAGAAACAAGCCATTCGACTGAAGGATACTCGATATCTGCTTGAAACCACCTGGCGAAAGGACTTCATCGGGAAGTTTTCGTGAGAGAGGGTTTGACAGATCACCAGAAAAGACCGTCAATCTCAGCGTGATATCCCCTTCGGCCGGATTTCCCGCGTTTTGAATGGCTACGTTGGAGCGATCGGCATTGTTTTGGCGGAGGCCGCACAGATAAGCCGTTCCGGTCAACCCGGCAGGAATGCCCGTGTACGCCAGGCCTGCTCGGCCTCGTGCCACAGCCGAAGTAGTGCGAACAGTCACTGCTCCTTCAGATGCGGAATTCAGACCGGAAAATCGAACCGCCAAAGTGCCTCCGCGACTGCCTGAATCGGGAATAGGAATCCCCAGAGATCTGAGATATGTGATGGCGTCGGGAACCACTCGTTGCTGAAGGCCAGCCAGCGTATCGGTGGCCCGGCCACTGCCGCCGCCAAACGCCGCCGTGTAGAGAAACTCAAGGTTCGCAGTCTTACCCGACCGGTTCGTCAATGTCATTTCTGAGGTAAAGAAGGATCCGTTTTGACCTGAAGATGAGAGAATGACGGGGACAAACAGAGTTGTCTCATCAAAGATCTTTGCGACGAAGACATTGTTAGTTCCCGATGGAGACTGAAATCCTCCTGCAGTTGCCGAAAAGTCGGAGCTAACACTCCCGGTGATATAAGCGTTTCCGACGGTGTCAACGGCAATGCCATTCCCTCCTTCATTACTATTTCCGTTGCCAAGGGTGATGGAATAAACAAAAGCCGTTCCCGCCGCATTCAGTTGAGTGACGAAGATACCGCCCCCGGTGGTCTGCGAAGCCCCGGGCGTCACGGGAAAGTTGGTCGAACGGGTCGCGCCAGTCACGTAAGCATTGGCGGCAACATCCACTGCGATGCTGTTGCCATAGTCGATGGAGTTCCCGCCAAGATAGGTCGAGTAAACAAGGGCTGTACCATCGGTATTGAGTTTGGTGATGAAGGCATCGCGGCAAAGGGAATTGCCACAGATGCCAGCGCCAGGGGCCGTCCGGAAAGGAACACCGGGCGTCGTGGGAAAGTCCTTGTAGGCTGTGTATCCTGTGATATAAGCATTTCCGGCAGAATCAACCGCGATACTGCTTAAGGCTTCAATCTCTTCAGGCGCAGCCGAGTAAGAGGGCAGCGTGCCCCCAAGACGAAAGTCGTAGGTCGTGGAACTGGCGTCAGCATTGATTTTGGTGACGTACGAACTATTTCCCCTCCGGCCTGTGACGTAAGCACTACTCTTCGCATCTATGGCAACTGCAGAACCTCCAACACCCCCGACGGAGTAAATTGCAGCAGAACCCGCAGCGTTTAACTTCGTCAGGAAACCGTTGCCATCCGCATCACCGGTCACATAGGCAGCCCCCGAAGAGTCCACGGCGATGCCGTTCCCACCTTGACCGCCACTATTTCCGTAAAGATAGGTGGAATAAACCAGGGCTGTTCCAGTGGCATTGAGTTTTGTGACGAAAGCATTATTACAGGGGAAGGTCGCAGGAGCATTGCCGCAGATCCCGCCGCTGTGGGCCGTTTGAAGCGCATTCTCCGTCGTGGGGAAATCCGCCGAAGTCGTCGTGCCCGTAACATAGGCATCCCCTGCATTGTCCACGGCGATCCCATACCCGTAATCGGAGCCGCTACCGCCCAGAAATGTGGAGTAAATCAGTTCCGTTCCTGAAGCGTTCAATTTCGCCACGAGAATGTCTGGGCAAGGAACCGTATTGGGTCCGTTGACGCATTTGCCTCCGGCATGAGTCGTTTGAAATGCGCCCGGCGTCGTTTTGAAGTCTCGACTGGCGGCTCCGATGACATACGCATTCCCCCCCGCGTCTACTGCAATGGCGGACCCGCCCACTCCAGTGGCAGAATAGGTCAGCACCGGATCAATCACCAGCGATTCGCTGGAATCGTAGGGTTCCAGTTCAAATCCGACCTCTCGTTTTCCCTTAAGCACATAATTGGCCGCAACCAGCCGTCTAGCACCATTTATGTGCTGATAGACAACCGCTCTTGGCTGATGAATTTCGCCAGAGCCAAACCGCAATACCAGATCCCCCTGTTTGTCGATGCTCAATGGCAGACTGCCAAAACTGGCTTCAGTTCCGTCAAAGCGTATGGTGATGACACGCGGATCCCCACCTGGCCGGATCACAAAGTCGTATTCCATTCGCTGTTGATTACCGTAGTAGACCAAGTCAACTCCGGGATAAACTTCTGAGTAGCGGATACGGGAATAGTTTGGAATGTTGACGTGCCACCCATTGGGATCGTTACCCAGAATGTAGTGGCTCCTGCCGGAGAGCTCCTGTTCCCCAATGATTTTGGCGGCCGGATTAGCTCCCAGCAGTTTCATTCGCAACGAGGCCCAGTCGGGATCTCGGATTTCAGATTTCAGATTTCGGCTTTGAGGTTGAGAGGTTTGTTTTCGATCGGCAAATTGGGGCTTATGATGGACGAACTCTGATTCCCTGTTGGCCGATTGACAAGGTTGGAAACGTGATCCGCAATTCGCAATCGGAAATTGGAGAACGGCTTCGGTAGAGGTTAAGAAAAGACCGTGACTACTGCTGCGGGACAGAAACTTCACTCTCGCATCAGCCTGACCCCGATTCGGCTCAAAACTGAGGGGCAGGCGGCCATAGGTCGTCCTGAAGACGGCCAAAGACCGCCCGCTCATGCGTCTCGCAGCGCCCCCCCCAAGTGGATATTCCGGGTCAGCCAACTGAGTGACTTGGGGCTCGACTCCAGTTCTCTCAGCTTTGACCTCAGACCTGGCAGACTCGGAATGAACCGATCCGGGTGCCACAGTCTGAAGTTGTTTGAGAGCAACCCTCCCCATGCCAGCGCCAGCCTGGGCTGCCCAGAACACCCCGACTAACCAAATAGCAATCTCAAGAATCCATGACCCCAAATTCCACCAGAAAGATTTCATAAGCATGCTTCAGAGTGGCATATCCATCGCGCCTTCGCGACATCCCCATTGGGAGCTCCCCGCAAATCATGGCACCGGAAGAGCATGTTTGTGGTAATAGCTGCCTGAATCGAAAAAGCGCGATGGATATACCACTCTGTCTTGTTGTCCTTTGTTCAACTAACCTCTAACAACTGACAACGGATAAAAAACTAAAAGATCAACTTCAAGGCCATCACAATCTGCCGAGCCTCCTGCGGAGAGCGATCAGGGGTTCCAAAGGACGCCAAAACGCCCGGAACCGTCAAGCCTCCAGAAGCGTTGAACGAGGGTGCCGAAATGTTCCCCGTGTCCACCTTGAAATAAAGGTTGGAATGATTAAAAAGATCATAAAACTCCGCACGAAACTGTAGCTTCAATCCCTCTCTCCCTGCGGCTCCCGGCAAGTCGAAATTCTTAATGAAGGCAATATTCTGAAAATGATTCCCGGGTCGGCGAAAGCTGTTTCGACCTAACGTCCCATCAAACGGTCCATTCACCGAGAATTGACAAGCAAATGGCTTGGCACCCGGTATGCAACTGCCATCGGAATAGCGCACCGGATTGACAGGGAGAATCAGGAAAGTATTGGGTGTCCTGGCATCTGGGATGATCGCTTCACTACCGAGCACTTTGGGCAACAGTCCTGTGACACGTGGCCGTGTATTGTCGCCAACTTCGCGATCGGGCACACGATTGTCTCTCAAGCTGAACGGCTGTCCTGTTTGAAAAGAAAGAATCCCACTGATCTCCCACCCGCCTAACACGTGTCTTTGAAGTCCTGTTGCATTTGCCGCAAGAGGGATCTTCCAAATGGAGTGACTGACCAGGCGGTGGCGTACGTCAAAATCCGAAGACCCCTTATCCAGCCACGGGTTGAAGGCATCGAGGGGGAAGCCGGCAACGCTTTCGGCACCGCCATCTCCAAGTAGTGAGCTGACATTGTCGATGGAGTGGCTCCAAGTGTAGTTTGCGCCAAACTGCAAACCGAGGTTTCGAATATTGAGACTGTCCATCCTGAGTTGCAGGCCGTGATAACTCGAATCGGCCAGGTTATTAATGGTCGTCAGGGCAGAGGCGGCGCTCACCAAGCGTTCTCCGGGCCTGCCTACAAAAAGGCCGCTGCCAATGCGGTTGGTATTAATGGGACGATAAAGATGACTGCCTTTTGAACCGATGTAACTTGCGGCTAACACAAAGTTCCGTGCCACCTCACGTTCAAAAGTGGCGTTCCACTC
>JBGOVH010000321.1:0-4318 GCA_041478005.1 Terriglobia bacterium
AGTCAACTCCCCATCACTAATATCGGTTAAGCTGGAAAGCTCCGCTCCCCCGAGGCGAATGACCATGCCGGGTTGGTTGAGATTCTCTCCCTGGATCCTTATCTTGTTGTTGCCGAGCGTTGAACCGGAAGTCGGTAAGACCGAAAAGGGAGGAGAGGTTCTCGTGACGGGAAACCCAACCAAATCCACCCGGCGCAGCACCCCTGGAATGGTGAAGGTCGCAGATCCTTTGAAAGGAACACCCCCGTTGTTGTTAGGCGGTGTGAAAAGGATGTCGACAGCTCGGGAAGTTCCAGGGTCCAATATTAGGTGGGTTGCCGAAACCGTGAAAATGGGTGTAGGGCTGGCGGCTGCTTCGATCTCCAGCGAATTGCTGCCGATATTGGATACCGTCACTTGCCGTAACCCGGATGTTCCTACAATGATCTCACCGAAGCTCAACCCAGCCACAGACAAGCCGAAGCCTTGCACGTTCAGGGTAAACGCCTTGGTTGAGGACCGCCCCAAACTGTCAGTGACTCGAAGGGTAAAACTAAAAACTCCTCCCTGCACAGGCACGCCAGAAAGGATTCCGGTAGATTCGACAAGTTTTAGTCCAAGGGGAAGAGCACCTTCCTTGATGCGCCAGGTGTAAGGCGGTGCTCCTCCGATTACGTTCAGACTTTGAGAGTAGCTTAATCCGACCGTCGCCAGGGACAAGTCTGAGGACGCGGTAATTGATGGATTCAAGTCGACGATTCGTGCGACCCGAACGATCGAAACATTGTTAAAGGAATGAGCGGTGGAGGGACTGGATTGCAAAGAGCAAACCACGTCCGTATTGGCGGCCTTCCCAGAGACATTAGCTCTGACGCCGTTGACGCGGATGGAATCTCCCTGGGCAATGCTCAGCCCGGCGGGGATCGCCAGAGTCAGCAGGCCGCTGGTGGTACTCCCGGTCTGAATATTCAAGACCTGGGCACTAACGCCTGCGTTGATATAGCTACCAGCCAGGGTAATGGTGATCCCGCCCATGTGTGAAAGCATGCCGGTTGCGAGGTTGATGCCAAGGGAGCCGGAGAACGTATTGCTGATTGGCACATCTTGATAGAGAAAACTGATTGCGCCTGACTGTGTGGTCTGGGCAGCCCCACCCGGCAAATCTTTAACGAGCTGAACTTCCCCCATCACCTCGGCCAAACCGCTCGCAATGACATCGGTGGGAGTCGAGCTCACGACATGACTGATGGTTTGGCCAAAAGCAAATCCCGGCCAGAAAGGCATCAGAGCAATCATGCCAAGCAACGCAGAACACCAGTAAGCCGCCTTGGTAGGCATTCTCCTCAAACTACCTTTCCACCGATTAGAAATAGGAAAGGTAAAGGGCGTATCAAAATGAATAGCATTCCGTTCCGGCGAGGTCATGTTTTTATTATAGCAGCGATGCAGGGCCACTCTATCCGGCTTGCTAGTTCCCGGTGCAAAAATGAGATCAGAAAGGTCTAGTGGTGGAGCGAGCGCTCTGCGCACGC
Organism: Terriglobia bacterium; assembly: GCA_041478005.1. Taxonomy (GTDB): domain Bacteria; phylum Acidobacteriota; class Terriglobia; order Versatilivoradales; family Versatilivoraceae; genus JBGOVH01. Next base: position 1,512 of record JBGOVH010000321.1, read on the forward strand.
TGGCGCAACGCGCGACGGAGCGAGCGTTCCACCGGCTCAATCATTCTGCATCGAGAACTAGCTGAGCGGAATGCCCCTTTAGATTTCAATCGAGACCCAACAATCGTGCAGGATTCCTGCGCGCCATCAGCTCAATTTCGCGATCACTCAACCCAGCCTGCCTGAGGCCAGAAATGAAATGGCTCAGACCTTCCTGATGCGTAGGATTTCCGGCCTGGCCCAGATCACTGGAGAGAATGCAGTGCTCCGCCCCGACTGCTTTGACAGCGGCTGCATAATCCTGCAGGGTCACTCCCTTCCAAGCCTGCATTGAGGGCACTGAAGACGATGGGCCCTGGAGTGTTCCGACAAAAGCGTGCTCCAGGAAGGCGCCTGCTTCGACTGCCTTTTTTTGTTGTTCAATAGTCATGTTGATCGGATTCAACATGGCGTGCGTGACGATGATGCGGACCCCTAAGTGGCGGGCTGCCTGGATCAGGAGAAGACACTCTTCGGCCGAGGAATGTCCAGTGGCGAGAATCAGGTCTTTCTGGGCGATAATTTTAAGAAGTTCCAACACTTGCGGAATCAATTGTCCCTCTTCGGAAATGCGAACGAACGGTCGATCTTCTTTGAAAAAAAGCACGTGATTTTCAGCGTCAAAAGTGGGCATCCAGACGACACGCCCATAACCGCCCTTGACGGCTGCCATGGCTTCGACCGCCGCAGGATTGATACCACCCGCGGAGCGATTCAGCGCAATACCCCCGAAGACTTCGATCCCTGGCACTAATTTTCTCACCAGGTACGCGTAGCCCGCAGTAGCGGTGTAATGGTTCTTGAGCACAAGGCCACGCATTCCGGCTTTGCTGGCTCTCTTTGCCAACTCAATGACGTCTACCGAACGGGCCATGGAGTCCGGATCTGCATGAGCATGAAAGTCGATCACTCCTTTGAGCTCAGGATAACTCACGACCTTGGAATCGATTGTGAAGGCAAAAGGGAAATAAAGACCCAGCGCACATAAAAAAGCAGGTAACAAGAAACAATAACTTGAATGGGAGAATGACTGGAGAAGGTCTTCTCCAGAAGTGACCTTCGTCGAGTTTTTCTGGCGTCGGTATTCGTTCATCAATGGAACATCCCTCCTCTGAAAATAGATGCTGCGTTGGAATCTGCCCCCTCACGCGCCCTTGTGAACGCTTCGCAAGCGTTCACCCCTCGCCCCTCGGAGAGGGCAGCAAACAAATAGGATTATTCTCCCCTCGCCCCAGTGGGGATGAGGGGTAGGGGGTGAGGGGGAACTCCACGCTGTCATTTTCATCCGTCGTGGCGCCGCGCAGCGGCATGAAAAGGCTCCTCTGAAAATGAACTCTGCGGACCCATCCTTCTCTTGCTCTTGCTCGTACTCGATTCGCCGGTTAAAGCCGAGCAGGAGCAAGGGCAAGAGTTTGGACAAGAAGCTTGGTACGATTTAAGGTTTCTCCCTCACAAGAGAAATTAGAATTGTACGAATGGTAACCATCCGCCATTGATAAATCAAATACAAGATAGTCAAAAGACGTCGGCTCCAAAAACTAAGATTGGCCATTGCTTGACCTTTCTTGTTTTCCTCCCACTGGCAAGAGGACTCTTCAGGTGGGCTGGGGCCAGGAGTTGATTCAAAGGATGCAGTGGATTTTCTTGTCCATAAAGCAAATAATCTTTAAAGGATGGGAACAGTTATTCTTTTCCTTTTTGGGCATTGGGCAATGGAAGGGTCTCCTTTGCGCAATCGCAAAGAATTCCTAGAAGAAGCGATTGTGTTTGCTCATGCCGGGGCTTTGTCTCTTCTTCCTGACGCGCCTTTTTGCGCGACCCGGCATCACTGAAGATAAGGACATGCTGAATCCAAGGAATAAGGAATCAAAAATCTATGATGCCGGCCACGCGCTCAATGCAGAAGCACGTCGCGATCGATTCCATTGGCTTCGAAAACAGATTGGTCTGCGAGCGCTAGATTCCAGGATTCTAGAGAAGGTGAAAGAAATAGATAGAAGGTGTCAATGGGAATATCATTCAACAAACTTGGTTGAGATAAACTTCATATGCTTCCTATGGCTGCGACATTTATCCCTTGCTCATGCAGTCTTTGTCGAACAAGAGTCAGGATGGAAGTTGCCGTTGGGTTGTCTCCGTGAATGCAAAGCGTATCCGCGCGTATTGGAATTTCAGCGTTATTTGTGGTCCTCACTTTTCCTTCCAAAACGATCTTCAGACATTGTTGTGCCGCCAATTCTGGATCGGTAATGAGAGAGCCCGGCAATTCCCTGCTGGATAAGCATCCATCCGGTTGATAGGTCCGATCGATGAAAGCCTCTTCGGCACATTTCACGCCGATTTCCTTGGCCGCATGAATAATCTGAGACCCGGATAATCCAAATAAGATCCATTCAGGATTGAGGGCTTTGACAGTCCGTGCGATGGCAATCGACAGGTCTCTATCTCGGGCAGCTTTGTTATACCACCAACCATGCAGCTTTACGTGGTGGGTGCGGGTCCCAGCCGCCCGTGCGAAGGCATCCAACGCGCCCACCTGGTAAATCAAAATGTTCTCAAACTCCTCGAGGGTATGTTCCAGGTAGCGCCGGCCAAAGCCTGTAAGATCGGGAGTCCCGGGGTGCGCACCGATTGCCACTCCATATTTCACGGCCATTGCAACCGAACGCCGCATCACCTGGGGATCTCCGGCATGAAATCCGCAGGCGATATTAGCCGAAGTGATGAGAGGAAAAATCTGTTCATCCCGTCCGAGAGTATACACACCAAAGCTCTCGCCTAGATCGCAA
>JBGOVH010000343.1:0-4156 GCA_041478005.1 Terriglobia bacterium
GTGACCATGAAGGGCATGGCGGAGGAAAGAATCAAATCGCAGGTGGACTGATCTTTTTCGGCGGAGGAGTTCCATTGTACTCCAATGGAAAGATCATCGGCGGACTTGGCGTGAGTGGCGATACCTCTTGCACCGATCATGAAATCGCGAAACGTATCCGGGATCTTGCCGGTTTGAACCCGCCCAAAGGCAAGTTAGCGGATGACATTAGTTATTCTTCAGTCGATAAGGCTTCCGTTTTTATACATCCCCTGTGTGTTAATACTTTCAGAAATGGCCTCTTTATCGGGAATGAGCCCAACGCGGCCGGGTATTGAGGAAGGGGGAAATGTAGGGTTCATCGAGGGGTTTCCTTTCTAGCCTGTGTAGCCGCAACCGCGCTGTTTGCGGTGGTCTTGGGCAGTCCGTCGTTTCCACAAAAGGCCCAAGGCCAATGCACCAGGCGCATTGACCAAGCAAGCTAAGGGCTTGCCAGCCATTGGTGGTTGAGGCCGCAGACCGATACCACCGGCTAATGATACGTTGTACGCCGCACCCCGGAGGGGTGCCAGAACGATCTGCGACCCCCGCCGGGGTCGCAACTGAACTTCGCCCTCCGGGGGTGTCGTTTCGCTCAACCCCCGGCTAATGGCTGGCAACCCTTTGGGTTGCAATGCGGTTTCCATGCCTTGTAAATGTCCAAACTCCAGGGGTCAAGGCGCAAGGCGCATTGACCAGCAACCAGCCTACGGAAGGGCTGCATCGGAAACTGCCTTTGAGACACGACGCAAGAAATTCGTCTTGTCGTTATCCAAAGGCCGATTGGTGAAGAGGACAAAAACCAATTGCCGAGCGGGATCAGCCCAGCATAGCGTGCCTGTTGCCCCCTCATGACCGAAAGCCAGGGCCGGCGACCCGTCATAAAATGCGTCCGCTCCAACTTTCCAACCAAGACCCCAAGGCTTGTCCAGCCCAGCATTCTGGTCCGTAACCATCATTCGAACAGTCTTCTCCCCCAGGATAGGACGGCCGCCTTCCAACATCGTCTGAAGTAACGCACCAATATCGGTGACCGAACTGTGCATGCCTCCCCACGGGGCGCCCAGCTTTCTCCAATAAGCACTGTTCCAGTCCCAGGAGCGGTCGGCTTCGGTCATGATTAATTCGCCAGAGGCAGGCAACTCGCAACGCACCGTATCCTTAATTTTTCGTTGGCCCAATCCCATCGAACTGCACCGCATTTTCAGAGGACCAAAGATTTCGGCTTGCAAGAAGTGATCCAGAGTCTTTCCGGAAACACGTTCAACGACTGAGCCGGCCAGCAGGAGTCCCATGCTCTGGTAAGAAACACGGCTGCCAGGCGAAAACAACAAAGGGGTGCACAGTGTGGCGGACACATAGTCTTTCAGAGGAGCTTGGCGTTTTCGCAATGGGATATTCTCGGGCAGCATGTCTGGGAGACCTGTTGTGTGAGTGAGCAGGTTTCGAATGGTGATTCGCTCACGCCCTCCTCCTGTAAACCCCGGAAAGTAGTTCTTCACGAGGTCATCCAGCCCGATTTGTCCTTGCTCAACAAGGCGCATCACCGCTAGAGCCGTGACCGGTTTTGAGATAGAGGCCACTAAGAAAACACTGTCCGGCTTGCATGAAGGCGAACCTGGATCGCGAGAAAGTCGGCCGTAGCTTTTCTCGAGAGCCACAACTCCATTGCGGGCCACCAACAGGGCGGCTGCACCCACTCTGCCACTAACCACTTCCTCTTCTACCAGTCGATTGGCAGCTTCCAATTTCTCAGAAACCAAGCCTGTCTTATCGGCAGAGCCTCGTTGTAATGCAGCCAGAATGAAAGGGACGGCAAGCAGGCACGAGGTGAATGTGATCATTTTCATTCCCAGTAAATAAAGTAAGACTCGGATGAACACGGATGACACGGAAACTATCCGTGTTCATCCGTGTCCTATTCATGGGCTTATGGAACTTTGAAGATCCGTGGCTCCCAGCCTTGTTCGATTTTCGTTAACGCTAAAACAAAACCTGCAGCCCCAGCCTTTTCGCATTGCTGAATTTGAGCACTGCGCTGCTCGGAAGTGACATCCCATCCCTGCAGAACCGAAATAAGCCGGTCTGCGGAAACTGGCGGTCCCTGCCAGCATAAACCTGAAAAACAGCCAACGCCAGCACAGGCGCCGTCCTTTGCCCCATCAGGCTCTTCGCACTCCGTGGTCCATACAGGGATGATTCTGGACTTCGGCATCAGTTTGCCCACGGCGGTCGCAAACTTGGCGGCCGCGCTGGCTGGGAGTTTTGTTGCCGTCTTCACGGGCCCGTAATCTGGAGTCCAACGACACAGCCAATTTCCGCATCCGCAGGCTGAAGGTGCAGCCTGAAGGTCATTCAAGAAAACCCCCTGGGGAGTGGGCAAATTCTTAACCAATAGAGAAATTCGTTTTAGATGTGCTTCAAAGGCCTCCTGGTAGAGGATAGGGACCCAAGGATAATTCTTAACCACTTCTCCTTCTGCGATCTCAGGAAATGTGGGGGAATGACGCCGCCATTCCTGGTGACCCTGCAAGCTGGCCATCCATTCTGGATGTTCTTCAGCCATAACCGGATGACGCGCGATCTCGATCCAATAGTAAAGGTGCAGTCCAGAGCTGCGGATGTGGTAGGCGGCGGCCTGAACCTGCCTGCCTGGCTCCTTTTCGGAAAGCAAAAGAACAACGGTATTCAAACCCTCCATTTTCCACTGCTTCAAGTGGATGGAATTGACCTCGACCGAGTTTACGAGAACACCTTTAAGGGAATTGCGGATTTCGGATGGGGGATTTCCAAGTGAGTTTGAATCTGGTTTGTCGGCAAGGCTCGAAGCGCCTGAGTAGATCAGCCGACTCAAGACCACGAAACACGCGAAAAGCCCAAACTGAAAAAAGAAACGCCTCAGAACCATTTCGTGTGCTCTCGTGTGTTCGTGGTAATGCCGCAGAAGGTGTGAAAAAATTGTAGTAACGACTTCAGTCGTTCCCAACTCGGGCTGAAAAGAAACGACTAAAGTCGTCACAGCAAACCTTCTTCGCGCTCAGATATTAATTTTTTCACACCTTCTGAGGCATTACGTTTCGTGCTCCGCCTTTATCGGGAGGCTTGGTATATGCCAGTTTCGGGATACTCTGCAACCCAGGAATACCAGCGGCATTGGACGCTATTCACCCAAGTCAACTCACGGCCTTTCAGTGGGCCGTCGACAGCCCGTCCAGCCAGAGTCCATCGTGAGCCGGTCTCACGATCCTTGAAAGGTGCTGTCTCCGGAGAGACTTCATCGGCATAAAGTGTGAGTTGTCGATTTTCCAGAACAGAACTATAGGCTACTGCGGTTCTGGTCGGACCATACCAAAAAACAGCCACGGCAACTCCCGCCACTGTGTCTGTGAAACAAGCGCGCTCACCGACCTTTTCCAGAGGAAAAGCTTTGGATTGACCTCCCACTTCCAGTCCCAGGACCGGGACCATGGGCCTTAATCTTTTATCCACATTTCCCATTGTCTCAAGAGCCTCACGGCTCATTTCTGTTGGAAGGGATTCGGCCGGATATTTCTTGCCATCGAATAGATCATAAGCAGTGGATTCCGGGTGAAGCATCAGCCAGTGGCTCCAGGTGGTCACCATGCTTGGGATCCGGTGAAGCTGTTTTCCTGTCTGGGGACCTTCAAAGGCCCTTCCGCTCAAGGCAGACCATAAAGTACCCTCCCGTCCTTTCACCACCATGACCCCGTTTCGCCATCCATAGAACTCATAGCCATAGTCTTTTGGAAAAGCACTAACATAATCCCCATCTGGATCAAAAAAGAAAAGCCCATAGGTATCATTGATTACCCGTGGCGCAGACAAGAACAATCGAATGGGAATGGCCCCGCCGTTATGGGCCCCTCGCACCCATGTAATGACTCGGTCGTCGCTCTGAATCAGCCCTTTTCGATTTTGCGTTGATGCATAAGAACAGGGCGGTTCAGTTAGAGACTTATGAATCCCTGGCTTAGCCAGCAGTCTTGCCTTTGGCGGTATTTCTGCAGCGCAAACGTTGAAAATACTGAATCCAACCAACGTTGTCAGCAGCAGACTTGCGTTCCGTGGCATGTTCAAAATCTCCTAAGAAAATTACCTCTTAAGTTCTTTCCTTTCA
>JBGOVH010000403.1:0-3837 GCA_041478005.1 Terriglobia bacterium
GAATTGAAATTGCCATTTGGCAGCGAGCTGGTCCTGTTCCGCTCAGGAGGTGTAGGAGCGCCAGATACTTCGCTTTGGGATGGAGTGTTTCGGAGATCGAGATAGGGATTGTAAATGTAATCGAGCGAAAAACGCTCTCCTGCCGGGAAATGCAAATCGTGAGAAACAGCATAGGCTGGATCCAATCCCCATTGCCCTGTAGACAATACATTTTTTTTCGCAGTCAAGTTGTCGTGCCAACCCCAGAAAGGTCTTGCCTTGTTGGAAGACTCTTTTCGTCCCAGGAAGGCCCCTGGAATTTGAGGGAAGCGGGCGCCTGGTCTTCCGCCCAGCGGTTGATAGGTAAAGAAATCGTCAAAGGTTCTTTCCTTCCAGTTCATGGCTGGGTCGACTTTGCTCCACCACTGGTCATAAATTGGCAGCAGATCGTATCCCACTTCCCGATCATTGGCATGTCGCGGTCTCTCGGCCTTCCCCTTGTAGACATAGGTGATTCCAGTGCCTGCAGTGAACTGGGTCTTTAACGAAAACCTGGCATGGTGCGTGTCGGAGCCAAAGACACCATGCCCTCCAGACTCGATGAAGACTACAGGGTGCGACTGTCCAACCCATTCGATCTCTCCGTCGATGTCATGCACACCATCCTGAATTTGGCGATCTGCTCGAAAGGAATAGACATTGTTATGCGCCAGAGTCTCCATGACTTCCGGGTGTCCGTAGGCAGAACCATCCTTGCCCACAGTGAGAATCAGTCCTTCGTTATCATTTTCGTGACAGGTGCCGGCAATGCAGTTGTCGGAATAGTCTCGAGGGTGATAGAAATTATAGATCAAAAACCAGTGGGTTGGCGTTTCCATTACGGTGTAATAGACATAAGCTTGTGAACTTCCTGCATCCAGTGAGCCCCAGTTGTTGTCTCCTTTCCAGTCCCCATCGTAGTCAAACCGGGAAACAAAGTCGGCTTTTGGTGTGAACCAGGTCTCCTGGGCAATCCAGGGGGCGTAGTGTGCGGCCAGCGGGAGATAAGGATCTCTAGTGGATTCCGTTGAGAACGAAGTTCGCTCTGAGGGTCGCCGGGAGGCAGCTTTGGGGGTCACTTCCAACTGGGTCTTGGCGCTTTTCCCTTCTAATGAGACCTCAATAGTGTACTTTCCTGGTTTCTCAGGGGCTGTATAAAGGACACTATCCTGCAAAACGAAATCTTCCATTGTCCCTAGTAGCCCGGGGAGATTGTAACGGCTTTCCAGGAATGAAGACACACCATCAATCCCCTGAAAAAGAAATGGCTTCGATAGCCAACCTCCTTCTTTGTCCAAAATACGGAAGTTAGCTCCCTTGCGCTTTATGCGAACATTCTTTTTGGTTCCATCCGTTCCCGTGACGTCACCATAGGTGAGAATTTGTATGACAACGGTTTCCATAGGCCTGACGCGTCTGTCCGAAGGAACTGTATTAATCTCGACCTTGGTGATTTGTTCCTGGGCGCTCAAAGTGACAGCAAGCCAAGTGAATAAAAAAAGCGTCATCGCAGTTCTCTGTCTCATGGGACTCCTTAAGATGGGTTGAATGATAAAACAAACCTTCGAGTACCATTATAATCGTCAGCCCCACTATGACGAGTGGATTTCTTGTCAGGCAGAGCAAGTTGATTTATTGGATTTACTACCAGGGAATAGCGTGACCGCTTCAGTTTCGAATGCCGCGGCCTCTTCAATTTGGTTGAAGTTTTGCTTGAGGCTCAATAGGCAGACGGTTTTTTTGAGATTTTGGGAATGCGATTAACTTAATCAAACACCTATTTTTCATAGGTATCGCCAAAACGAAATCACACCCTCTTTCCACTCTGAATTGGGTATTCAAGAGGAAAAATCAACAGCGGGATAGGGCATTCAACCCAGCGAAGTCTTTGCCTGGCTCCAATCTGATGATCACTGGATCAAGCAAGACCCATTCACAAACTAAGGGCGCGGTTATCTGCTTGCGGCCCGGAATTGGACTATGATTTCCAGCAAACTCCTGGCGTGCCACTGACCCCTTCTGGAGCAGAGTAGGCCAGCGCTTGAAGCAACGCTCGACGACTGGCATCGCACGTTGGATGTCACTTTAAGAGCTACTTTCCTTTTCGCTAAGTGTGCGATTCCAAGGATGCTGCAGGCAGGAGGAGGTGTTATTGTAATCACTGCTTCTGTTCAGAGCATCGTTGCTGTGGCGCACGATGCTCCGTATCAGGCAGCGAAAGGGGGCTTGCTCGCGTTGACCCGATCTCTGGCTATGGACTACGGCCCGGCGATTCGTGTTAACGCACTCCTTCCTCGGCCCATTTTGACAGGGGCTTGGGATGAGGTGAGTGAAGAGGAGCGGGAACACGTTGCCCATGACACTATTCTCAAGCGTATGGGCAAACCCGAAGAAGTGGCGGAGGTGGCTCTCTTTCTCGCCTCAGATGCTTCGTCCTATATGACAGGGTCTGCCGTCGTGGTTGATGGAGGCTATACAATAAAATAGTATATTCGAAGGTTAATGGTGGTTCCCACCTTTATCACTAGTAGAGAGAATCCAAGACACCCACAAAATAGACAAGGAGACCCGGTTATGCTTGCTGCCGTACTTCATGATTTCAATCAGTTGAAGCTGGAAGAAGTTCCTGCCCCACACGCTGAGAATTTCGGGGAAGTTATCGTTGAGATCAAATCTTGCGGGATCTGTGCCACTGACTACAAGGCCATCAAGGGCATCCGAAGGAACGTCACCTTCCCGCTCATTCCAGGACATGAACCGAGTGGGGTCGTGGCTGAGGTCGGCCCAGGGGTAACACAGTTCAAGGCGGGCGACGATGTGATCATAATGCCAAGCGGTTCGTGTGGCTTCTGCGAGTATTGCCGCACCAGCAGGCCGCACTATTGCCAGCACGCATTCACAACCGGTGGCGATGGCCCGAAAGATGTCCGGCCGGGAGCCTTTGCCCAATACATGAAAACATTGGATCGATGCTTGTTCCCAAAACCGCGTGAGATAAGTTTTGATGCTGCTGCACTCACCGAGCCGCTTTCAGGCTCCTGGAAGGGCGTCATTCAATATAGCGAGATGGGAATTGGCGATGATGTGGTGGTCATTGGTGTGGGAAGCATTGGTTTGCTCTGCCTCATGGTGGCCAAGGCTGCCGGAGCCGGGCGCCTCGTTGCCATTGACAAGAGTGAATACGCGTTGCAAAACGCGTTGAAGATGGGGGCGACCCATGTTGTTAATCCGGACAAAGGCGATGCGAAGAAGCAGGTTTACGAAATCCTTCCCGAAGGACCCGATCTAATCGTGGAAGCCGCAGGACCCGTCCAGGCGGTTCAACTCATGGTGGATCTCCGGCGCCGTGGGACCCGGTGGAATTTGTTCGGAATAACCACTCACGAGAAGTTTGAACTGGATGGAGGCTATACCCATTTTCTGGAAGGCCGGATGGACGCCAGTTTTGGGACCAACCCTTTGGCCATGTCCAAAGCCATCCGCCTGATGGAAACTGGGTTGGTCAACACCGAAAAGATCATCTCCCATCGTTTTCCACTTTCACACATTCATGAAGGCATCGATGTCATGAGCTCCAGCGAACACAACAAGGTAATGATCCATCCCTAGAAGGAACGCCCATGACTTGGGCCGGATAACCTCATCCCTATTCCAGAGCGCAATTATCGGGACTACCTGGCGGCCGGAGAACAATTCGGGGATATCCGCTGTCCGTTTAGCAGGGTGCATTCCCTTTCAAGTGCACCTCCCGCACCGGGGGATCAGCAACTACTCCATTTGGATCATCTCTTGCTCTCTTATTTAACCGTAGAGGGCAGC
>JBGOVH010000470.1:0-3366 GCA_041478005.1 Terriglobia bacterium
CTTCATCGGCAGTCATGTCAAAGTAAATGGTCAGACGCTTTGGCCAAACATGGAAGTCATCGTCGAAAAAGATGTAAGCCCGCAGCATGAGTATCAGTGGCGTTTGTTTGAGGCTCTCCTGTCACGCATTAACCAAGAAAGTGAACATTGACATGCGAAGCTGATCGTCGTGGGCATTCCGTATATCGCCCAGGTTTATGATGAAATCTGGCAGTTGTCGTTTGGCAGCGATCCGAGATTCAGTCGCACTGCCGCTATCGAGCGAGTCAGTTCGTATTGTCAATCTCACGGAATTCTTTACGTCGACAGCCTGGATGTGCTTCATGCGAAAGCTAAACAATTGGGTCACTGGTTGCACTATCACCACGACGCACATCCGACGGCAGAAGGCCATGAAGTTATTGCGGATACAATCCTTAAATCCGGCTTGCTTCAGCCAGTGAACTAATTTGAAGGAACAACGGGTTCGGGAGTTATTTCTCCGTCTCGACACTTATCATGCGGCTAGAGCGACTTGGGTGTTTCCTTTTTGGGTGATGAATCACACTGATCTTGGGGCTGATGGAATTCGGGCTAGACTGGTAGGACAACTCAAGCCGCGGCTTTAACGTTTCCTTGTTAGATCAAATGTATATTCTCGGCATCTCCGCCTACTACCACGACTCAGCAGCCTGCCTTGTTTGGGACGGTGAGATCGTCGCCGCTGCTCAAGAGGAACGGTTCACCCGCAAGAAACATGACCACCGATTCCCAAAGAATGCGGTTCTCTATTGTCTTCGAGAAGCCGGGATTGAGTCTTCGAACCTTGGCTCTATCGTGTTCTACGACAAACCAATTCAAAAGTTCGGACGTCTCTTGGAGACTTATCTTGACTATGCTCCCGCTGGCTTTCGGTCTTTCCTTCAAGCCATGCCACTGTGGCTGCATGACAAACTCTGGATTCGGGAGCAGATTGCAAAAGAATGCCAGTATCACGGCAAAGTTCTCTTTACCGAGCACCACGAATCACATGCTGCCAGTGCGTTCTACCCTTCTCCGTTTGAGTCGGCAGCAATCCTGACAGTCGACGGTGTGGGTGAGTGGGCTACCAGCAGTTACGGTTATGGTCGAGGCAATGAAATTCACCTCATCGGTGAAACTCATTTTCCACACTCTCTTGGCCTCTTGTATTCCGCATTTACCTATTACACCGGTTTTAAGGTTAACTCGGGCGAGTATAAGGTGATGGGGCTGGCCCCTTATGGAGAACCCAGCTACACACAAAGGATCCTGGATGAACTGATCGACTTGCAGGAAGATGGGTCGTTACGTCTCAACATGAAGTATTTCAACTATTGCCAGGGTCTGACCATGACGAATGAGGCCTTCCACAAACTCTTTGGAGGTCCGCCGCGAAAGCCGGAAACCAAACTGACCCAAAGGGAGCTCGATCTGGCCCGGTCCATTCAGGAAGTCACTGATTTGGCCATGCTCCGAGTGGCCCGGCATGTCCATAAACAGACAGGGGAAAAGAACCTCTGTATGGCTGGCGGCGTGGCACTTAATTGTGTGGCCAATGGACGCCTCTTACGCGAGGGTCCTTTCGAAAAGCTCTGGATCCAACCGGCAGCTGGGGATGCCGGCGGGGCGCTCGGTTCGGCGCTTTCAGTCTGGCATCAATACTTGGGCAAGCCGCGTGCGGTTGAAATTGTCTGCCAGGGTTCTATCGACGGAATGAAAGGAGCCTATCTTGGCCCCTCTTTCTCCTCTACTGAGATTCGGAATTTTCTCGACGGCTGTGGAGCGCACTATCAGCAGATGACCCAGCGGGAACTGACCACTTGGGTGGCAGCAGAACTGGCCAAGGAAAAAGTGGTCGGCTGGTTCCAAGGGCGAATGGAATTTGGTCCGCGAGCCCTGGGCGCCAGGAGTATTCTCGGCGACCCTCGTTCAGCCAGGATGCAGGCAATGATGAACCTAAAGATCAAATTCCGCGAAGGCTTCCGTCCTTTCGCACCTTCTGTGCTCCGGGAATCAGTCTCCGACTATTTCGAAATGGATTGCGACTCTCCCTACATGTTGCTGGTTGCCCCGGTGCGGGAGGGTCTGCGGATTCGCATGACGCCGGAGCAGGAAATGCTGTTCGGAATCGACAAGCTCAACGTGCCGCGCTCGACGATTCCTGCAGTCACCCACGTCGATTACTCGGCTCGCATCCAGACGGTTCGACCTCAGGAAAACGGCATCTATTACGACCTGATTTCCGCATTCGCTTCCCTGACAGGCTGCCCCGTCTTGATCAACACGTCGTTCAATGTCCGCGGCGAACCCATTGTCTGTACGCCCGAGGATGCTTACAGATGCTTCATGCGGACTGGAATAGATATCCTGGTACTGGGTGACTTTGTTCTTGAAAAACAAAAACAAGGCGGGTACGTCGAAGAGCATGACTGGCAGGAGGTATTTCAACTTGACTGATTTTAGCGAGAGTACATCTCCCAACAGGAAGTCCGGTGTTAGTGTCGCACTGGTATTGCTCTTGATTTCGCTATGGAGCTACTGGCGGGGCCGGCCCCATATCTACTTCCCGACCGGAATAGGCGGTGGCTTGCTGCTGCTGGTTACGCTGCTATCTTCCCGGATGGCATCAAGATTTCACTGCGGCTGGATGCGCCTGTCCGGATTTCTGGGCTACATCAACACGCGTATCCTGCTCTCGGCCTTGTTTTTTCTAGTCCTCACGCCTTACGGGTTGCTCATGAGGCTGACGGGGCAAGACAACTTAAACCGACGCGGCCCAAGGAAGCAGACTTATTGGATCGCCAGAAAACGAAGCCACCAGACTCGGGAGGGCTTTGAACGGTTGTTTTAGTCCCCCTTCGAAGGGGGACAGCGTTCCCGCGAGGGAACGTGAGGGGGATGTCGGTGTAGCAGTGTGCCCGGGCATATTCCGACCGGGACATCCCCCGCAGCCCAAGGGGCTGCCTCCCCCTTTGTTAAGGGGGAATCGTCGCAAGGAGGCCAATCTTATGGGTGCATTTACATTGCTGAAAGAATTTGTGCTCTACCTGAGTGAAAACAAAAAACTCTGGCTCTTACCCATTGTCATCACGCTTCTCCTCTTTGGCACACTGCTGTTTCTTTCGCAGGGGTCAGCCGTTGCTCCCTTCATCTATACCTTGTTTTAGGAGTTGGATTCGCTCCAGGTCTGAGAAACTCCAGCAAACCTCAGATTCCTTCTTTCTTGCAGTTGGGCCTTTGCTCAACCCCTTAGTCATGGGCTGTTCCGTACGGACGGGACAAACCCACGACGAATTAGAAAGCGAATTCGTCGTGGCTACCAAAACCATATTATCTTCCCCCGATACTAACGCATTACGCCAGGGC
>JBGOVH010000037.1:0-11146 GCA_041478005.1 Terriglobia bacterium
CCTATCAATGATTCCAAAGGGCTTGTCACCGTGTTGTAGGCCGGGTCCCCTGACCCGGCGGAATTTTTTCACACCTTCAGGGAGAGGGGCAGGGGGGGCAGGGGGTGAGGGGCTTTCGTCACTGAATTATGCAGACCCGTAAAATTGATGGAAGAAGCCTTGGATTCAGTTCTGCCACAAAAAAAAACCATTGGTATCCGAAAGGTTGAGACTACCCAGGAGACTGCCTGGGTAAGGGCCAGCCAGCGAGGCGATGTCATCGCTTTTAATCGCTTGGTCTTAATGTGGGAAAAGCAGATCTACAACCTGACGTTTCGCCTGTTACAGGATCCGGATGAGGCGGCCGAGTCGACGCAAGAAGTATTTTTGAATGCATTCAAAAATATCCGGCGCTTTCGCTGCGAGGCCCAATTCTCAACATGGCTGTACCGAATTGCTTCCAATACCTGCATGTCGCGATTGAGGAAACGACCACCCGGTGTGCATATTTCACTGGAAGACTCAAGTTCTGGGGCACGGATCAGCCAGGTTTTGCCTGCAGTAGATTCTCATGAGCGCGAGTTTCTGCAGGAAGAGAGCCATCAACGAGTGCGAAAGGCTCTGGAACACCTGCAACCGGAACAAAAGATCGTACTGGAATTGAAATTCTACCAGGAGCTGACATTTGAAGAAATTGCGCAGATCGTGGACGCACCCTTGAGCACCATCAAATCCCGGCTATATACGGGTCTGGAAACCTTGAAAGTTCGTCTGGGTCGGATGTCCCGGAAACGGTAAGGAGGGGGAAATGCCCTTAAGTTGCAACGAATATCGAAATTGGATTTCAAGAGCTTTGCTGGGCGATCTCGGCCCGTCCGAGCAACAACAGTTGGAAACCCATCTTCTGGGTTGCCCGGCCTGCACAGCCGAAAATGAACTCTATGCAGACACTTTCCAGCAGCTCCGCTCCATCAGAGATGCGGCTGTGCCACGTCATTTCTTTGTCTACCCTAAGGAGCACCGTCCTGGACTGATAGAATTCTTGCGGTCTAGCCACTGGGCTTGGAAGGCAGTGGCGGGCTTGGCTGCCTTTACTTTGTTTGCCACAATTGGATCGGCGGCTAGGAATTGTCAATTTCAGTACGAGGCCGGTGTCGTGGCTTTCAGCTTTGGAAGGCCATTGAAGCCCATTTCAACTCCGTCAGTCACACCAGAAAGTCTTGAGATTTTGAAATCTAAGTTTGCGCAAATGTTAGAAGAGCGCTCGCGGCAGGATCACAAGCAATGGATGGACACTTTGCGCAAGGAGGTCAGGCTTACTACCCTGACCTTGAGCCAGAGACAACAAAAGCAGTGGAGCAGTGCACTGGCGACCCTGGAGGGGCGCGTAAACGAGCGTATCGACGGGAGCTCCGTTGCGCTGAAGTCGGGCATGGAACGCTCCATTGGGAATCTCTATCAGACACTGCAGACACAACGGCGACAGGACCTGGCTTTGACTAAGAATCGTTTGGATCGCATCGCCGTGCAGGGAGCGGTGAAGGATCAGGAAACGGATGAAATACTCACAACCTTGCTGCAAGTGGCTGAGTTCAAAATGAAATAATCGTAAGGAGAAAAAACATGAAGAAAAGTCATCTCGCATTAACTCTGATCGCATGCCTGTTTCTCTTGCCTCTCAATAGCCCTGAAAGCGCGCAGCTGCAGCCGTTTGATCTCAAGAAATGCCAGCAGGAATTAGAGGTGATGAAAGGGATTTTACGCACTACCTTGAACTTTGCTGCCAAGGACTTGGCCAGCCGGCAAAAAAAGGAATTGAAATCGGGTCTGGAAGGCAAAGCCATAGCCGCTCTTGCATTTCATGGTGGGGAATTCTCAGGCATTAAGGCCTTTTACCTGTCCGGACAGGGAGCGGTATTTCTTCTGCCGGCTTCCAGCCTGCGTGACTCTTTCAAATTCCGTTTTGATCTTCCCACGAAATTTGCATTCGACGCCCGTCAGTTCGACTTTGATGGCCAAGAGATTGAACATCAGGTTGAAGAGCAGATGAAAGAACTGGAAGAGCAAATGGGTGAACTTCAAGAGCAACTGGGTGAGGGGATTGGCGAGGGAGTTGGTGGTGGTGCGCGCCCAGTGTTGCCACCTAAACCGCCAAAACCGGCAGCAGTGGCTGCGCCTCCCGCTCCACCAAGTCCGGTGCCACCTCCCGCACCAAAAGTCGTGCGAGCGATCGATAAACAAAAGAGTGCTCAAAAGAAGCTGGCTGAGTTGCAGGAGAGGTTCAAAAAACGGCAGGCTGAGCAGGAGGTCAGTCGCGCCAAGTTCCAGGAAACTCTGGCTCAATTAAAAGTGTTTCTGGTGGAAACATTGGCCAACCACGGAGATTCCATGACCACTGTGAAGTCCAACGAATTCATTAATCTCGTGATTTCAGGTGAGGGGGGCAGCTGGCCAGACGGCGACAGTGACAATCAGCTGGCTCAGCAGGAAATCATCTCCGTGCAAAAATCCGTTGTCACCGATTATAAGGCGGGAAAATTAACGCTGGATGCATTCAAGCAGAAGGTGACGGATTATGTGAATTGAACTGGTTGTGGAAAAGAACCCAAAACCCTCAACACGTGAAACGTGATGCCAGCTTTTCTCACAGATCACGCATCACGTTTCACGTCTCCCCTGTAACGGCCTCTGAACAGGTTCCTTCTGGAGTATCCATTCACTCATACCTCAGCGAAACAATCGGGTCCAGATCTGCAGCGAGCTTGGCGGGAAATATTCCAAAAAATAGTCCCACACCCACTGATACAGTAAACGCAATCGCCACCCAAATCATGGAAACTTGAGCGGGCAATGAAGGGAGAAAGGTATGAACCGCCAGGGTGATCATTCCACCGAGAAGAATCCCAATAATGCCGCCTGCTCCAGTTAAGGTCATCGCTTCTATGAGGAACTGCAGCAGAATATCTTTTTTCTTGGCGCCTACAGCCTTGCGGATCCCAATTTCTCGCGTTCGTTCTGTCACAGACACGAGCATGATGTTCATAACGCCGATTCCGCCTACAAGGAGTCCGATCGAGGAAATGACTAGCGTCAGTATGACAATGGCGCCGGTCAATTGCTTCCATACGGTTGTAAAGATATCAGGGGAAGCCAGGTCAAAGTCGTTTTCCCCATCTGTAGGGACCTTGCGTCTACGACGCAAGACATCGATTACCTCCTCTTGGGCCTTTGAAATAAGTGAAGGATCGCTAACGCTTATGGCAATCAAGTTCTCTTCGATCTCAGGGTACATTTTGTGAAATGTGCCATAAGGAATAATAATAAATTGATCGGCACCGGGCCCACCGAAGAGTCCTGGGTCCTTCTCAAAGGTTCCAATAACTCGAAAAATCTCTGCGTTCACATATATTTCTTTGTCCAGGGAGTCGGTGGCAGGAAAAAGAGTGTCTGCAATCCCTTGTCCAATAGCGCACACTTTGGTGGAATGCTCGTTATCAGCATCGTTGACAAAGCGGCCGTCTCTAATCGAAGGGATGCTGAAAATCCTGGAATAGCCCGGCTCAACCCCCCTAATGAACGCATTTTCAATCCTTTCGTTGCCATATTTAACCAAGTTTGACTTCGCGTTTGGCATTCCCGGAAATGCAAAGCGGTCTTGAAGAGCGGAAACCTGTTCAACGGAAGGGCACAGCTGGCGGATGGCCCGGGCATCTTCAAAGGTAAGGTACTTACGTCTTCGGATTCTTTCGGGGGGACGGCCAAAAGTAAAAGGAGGAATCCTGCTCACAAAAAAGACCTTGGCGCCGAGCTGGTTTACACGGTCAGCAACAACGTTGTTCAGGCCTTGAATAATGGAGGCCACCGAGATTACCGAAGTCACGCCAATGACGACTCCGAGAATCGTCAGGAACGACCGAAACTTATTGGCGCGCACGGTTTCCCAGGCAATTAACAAGTTTTCACGATATTGAAATTGTTGCATGGCTATAGCCCTTTGAATTTGAAGGGGGCAGCAGCCAGCAGCTGCCGAGGATGTCTCGATTGGAAAGGATCCAGAGTCGTTGTCACTCCCGCCGTAATGCTTCGATGGGATCCAGAAGCGAAGCTTTTCTTGCTGGATAAATTCCGAAGAAAATTCCTATGAAAGTTGAAAGTGCAAAACCTGTAGCAGCGACCCATAATTGCACGCTGGCAGGAAACGGCGTAAATTGTCGGACCAACAAAGCCATGCCAAAACCGAGGAGAATGCCAATCAATCCTCCCACAATGCATTGCACCATGGCTTCTATTAGGAATTGCCAAAGAATGTCGCCGCGCTTGGCACCCACCGCGCGCCTAATGCCGATTTCTTTCGTCCGCTCGGTAACTGAAACCAGCATGATGTTCATGATGACGATACCGCCGACAATGGAGGCAATGGAGGAGATCATAATAAAAACGGCAAAGAATGCCGAGCTGATGCTCGACCAAAGCGACAGAAACGTATCTGCAGTTGCAAAATAAAACGTGTCGGGATCTTTGAAGGCGATGTGCCGCCGGCCTCGGAGAACGGTTCTGACTTGACTTTGCGCCGCTTCAATCTTGGCGCTGTTGCCGGCCTTAATATGAATGGTAACGCTGCGCCTGGAGCCGAAATCCTTGAAGAACGCGGTTATCGGAATAATTGCAAAGTTATCCTGACTTTGACCAAGCACATTCCCAATTCTTTCAGCGACCCCAATAACCCGATACTCCTGGTTGGCAATGCGAATCAGTTTGTCAGTTGCGACAAGTCCAGGAAAGAGATGATCTACGACATCTCGGCCCAGGACGCACACTGCGCTTGCATTTTGCTCTTCGAAGAGGGAGATGTAACGCCCCTCCTCAACGTTGGTGGTCCCGATTTCTCCCATGTTGGCAGTGACTCCACGGATGCTGGTATCCTCACCGACTTCGTTTCCAAACTTGACAGTCGTGGAAGTCTGGACCTGGGCTCCCGCGAGAAAACATTCATTGCATTGATTGCGGATGGCCTCAACATCGTCCAGTTCAAGATCCTTGTAACGTTGTGCCTTTATGAATTCATCAAAATTGGTAACAAGCAGTGGGGTTTTGGAAATCTGGAAAACGTTCGTCCCAAGATTGGCCACCTTTTCTTCTACATATGAATTCGCCCCTTGAACAATTGTCATGACGACGATCAAAGTCATTACTCCGATGATCAGTCCTAGGAGTGTGAGAAAAGAGCGTAGCTTATTGGCTCGCAGGGAACCTAAGGATATGTAGACTGATTCAGAAATATTCATGACTGGACTTTAGGAGGACGTGAGGTTCACCATGCTTCTTGTGCTCTTACTCATGCTCGTGCTCAATTTTGCCTGGATGTCTGCGGCTGACGGAACCTTTCCAGCAGGCTAAAAAAGCGGCTGGTTCGTTGGCAGTCACGAGTAATCTGTGACCTTAAAGCTTCCAAAGATCCGAATTTTTGTTCGTTACGCAAGCGATGCAAGAATTCTATTTCAATGGAGGCGGGTGAATGATCCAATTCGACATCCAGAAGATGGGTCTCAACCACCAATCCCTTACCGGAAACTGTGGGTCGCGTCCCAATGTTGGTCACGGATGGGTACTCATGCCCGGCGAAAAGGGCGCGCGTCACATAAACTCCGTTTTTCGGCATGATTTCACTGCCGGGATGGAGGTTCAACGTAGGAAAGAGAAACTTTCGTCCTAATCCTTGCCCGGGAACCACCTGGCCATGAATACTGTAGTACCTGCCAAGGAGACGATTGGCTGCACTGACCCTTCCTTCCTGGATAAGTTCTCGAATCCACGTACTGCTGACTCTGGTTCGACGAACCTCGACGGGAGGGATCACATGCACGATGTAATCGAACTCCTGGCTGAATTTCTGAAGCAATGCAACGTTACCTGATCGTTGATGACCAAAGACAAAATTCTGTCCTACAAACAAGTGCTTGACGCGAAGAGCATTCACTAGAATTTCTCGGATAAATGCCTCTCCACTCTTAAGAGACAGCGCGCGGTCAAACGTCATTATCAAAAGGACATCGATCCCAAACTGCTCAATAAGTTGTCGTTTGCGTTCAACCGAAGTGATCAGTTTAGGAGCCTTTGGCGGGAAGAGGACCAGCAGCGGATGAGGCTCGAAAGTCATCAAGACAGATTGGGAGCCATCCTGCAGGGCCGTTCTCATTAAATTGATAAGTATTTCGCGATGACCCAGATGAATGCCATCGAAGTTACCAATGGTGACTGTGCTTCGAATTGAGGGTGGAACCTTGGGTGGGGCGTAAAGAGTCTCCATTTTAACGATTACTTGATTGTCTGCGCGACTTTGAGATAGGCCATTCTAAGGTCATGCACGCAATCGTTCAGGAGATGGGCTTCCTCCGGGGTCAAATTACCTTTAGTTTTGTCCTGCAATATCCCCAGAATATCAATGGTCTCCTTGGCGGAGGTGAGATCCTTTTCTACCTTGCCTGTGACGGGATCTGGCGCAATTCCTAGTTGGAATAGAGCAGTACTACTCAATGAAAAGACCAGAGCTTGGAAATCCATGGGCATCTCTGCGTCGTCTGGTGCGTTCTGAGAAAGATGCGGAACGTCCCCGGATTCCCGAACAAACGTTTGATTGATTGCTTCTTTCGAGGACTCTTCTCTTAACTCCCCGTCTTCAGTAAAAAGCCGCCGGTCAGAGACCTTAAATCCGCTGTCCTCTGCTGCCATTTTTACCTCCAGGAATTGAGAAAACAAAACAAATGCGTAAAAACCGACGCTAGTATAGCATAACCACATGACTCGCTAGAGCGGTCCTCGACACTTGGGAGTAGATGCGATTTGAAGTATTCAGTCCAGTACTTAAACAACTTGGCCGATTACAATGTCCGCCAATAGACACCAAAAGGGGAACAGCATGAAGAAAATGATAACAGCGATTTTTCTTATGTTGAGTTTATTTCCTGCGGTCAGTTTTCAACCCGGGACGGACCAGCCTGTTGCCCGCTTTGAAGGAAAAGATACCTTACTCCGTCCTGAAGGCTATCGTGAGTGGGTCTTTGTGGGCAGTTCGCTGGGTCTGAGCTACGCGGTAAAGCCCGAAAAGCAACGAGTGAAGGGAAGCGAGCTTTATCACAATGTCTACATCAATCCTGCGAGCTTCCAGGCTTTTTCGACAACGGGAACATTCCCGGAAGGAACCATGATGGTCCTGGAGCTAGCGAGTGCTGATCTGAAAAGGGAACCAGGACTCCAGGGATCTTATCAGAAGGAGTTTGTGGCTTTAGAGGCTTCAGTAAAAGACAGCCAGCGCTTTGAAGGTGGATGGGCGTATTTTAGTTTTGAAGATAAGGATGGGAAACCGAAAACCAAGGCCAACCCCTTTTCAAAGGAAGCCTGCTGGAGCTGCCATCACCAGAAAGCCGCCACCGATCACGTCTTCACCCAGTTTTATCCGGTGCTACGCGCAACCTTCCAAAGGTAGAAGCAATTGCAGGCTTCCAGAGTACACGTTCATGAATAACTCAGGCTAGCTTCACTCACTGAGGATTTTGGGCCAGTTGCTGGTTGAGGGTAATAATTGAGTTATCTTCAATCTCCACTACCTGCTCGACCTCGGCAAACCCTTCCTTTTTGAACTGGATTCGGTGTGACCCGGCAGGAAGCCTGAGAGTGGCGGGCGTCACCTGAGGCCTACGCGCCCCATCTACGACGATTTGGGCACCAGCGGGAATACTGCTAACTTTTAGAATTCCCGAAGCTGCGCGCAAGACTACGGTAATTCTCTGCGTTTCATTGCTTAGCAGAATCACAATGCGCGTTTCGGTGACATAACCCGCCTTCTTGACCTCTAACGTGTGACGCCCTTTGCTAACATTCTCAAAGGTGTATGAAGACAGCCACTCCGGGCTTCTTACGTTATCAAACACGATTTGCGCTCCAGAAGGAGTTGAGGAGACCTGGAGAACCCCCGATTCATTCTGAGAGGCAGTTTTGCGGCTATCTGCTCGGACTGGAGGAGTTGAGGACTGCGGTTCTACAGGTTTCTGTTCCGAGTTAGCTTTTCCATTTTCGCCAGGCGGGACCGGTTGTTGGGTGGCAGTTGGAACAGAGGATTTGTCGATGTTAACCTGGCTCAGCTCTTGAGATTCCTTCTGAGACAAGGGTTCAGGCTCTGTGGGGGGCTTAGAATTAGGCAGAGCGGCTAATGGCTGCGAGTCTTGAGGAACAGACGATGCCTGATCTTTTTCTTCCGGCACTTCCTTTGACTCAGATGTTTGGTTGAGACCAGCTTTCTCCTTGACAAGCTCGATCCATGGCTGGGCCCGTTTTTGGGCGATCTGCAATAGATGCAGCGACTGTGACGGATAAAGATGCATCACAACAAAGGATACGCCAATTAAGAGGAGTAATCCTGACAGCACCCAGGCAGTGCGATGCTTCCTTTTGGCTTCTGTCACAGCAACTGTTCTGGACAGCAGCGGAGTCACGTTATCCTCTGGGACTTTGGGGATTTTGGTGACTGCGCCAATTCCCTGAGATAAACGGTCTATAGTATCGAGCGCTTGACGAAACTCTTCCGCATTTTGAAAACGATCCCCTGGCTCTCGGGCCAGAGCTTTCATAATCACATTATTCAATTTCGGGTTGAGTGCGGGTCTAAGTTGGACAGGCGGAACAACGTCTTCATTGACGATCTTATAGCTAAGGGTTCCTAAATTCTCACCTGTAAACGGAAGTTGGCCGGTAAACAATTCGTAGAGAACGATACCCAGAGCAAAAATGTCCGACCGGCCATCCAGCGGTTTACCCAAGAAATGTTCTGGAGCCATGTAACTGGGGGAACCCAGCAACATTCCGGTTTGAGTCATTTTTGTTGACCCGACTTTGGCAATGCCAAAGTCGGCGACTTTGACACGCCCGTCGCTAGTGAGCATGATATTGGCAGGCTTAATGTCACGATGGACAATTCCTTTTTGATGCGCATAACCCAGCGCATCTGCAGTCTGGCGGGCGATTTGAAGAATGCTGGCTTCATCCAGGCGTTGGTTGGTTTCGATCAAGTTCTCTAAAGAGGCCCCTTCCACCAACTCCATGGCGATATAGGAGAGCCCTTCCTCTTCGCCAACATCGAAAATGGTAATGATATTAGGGTGAGAAAGTCCCCCGGCAGACTGGGCTTCCCGCACGAGCCGGTTTCTTAGTTCTTCGACCTGCCCGGGAGCTGTGAAATCGCCCAAACGAATCGTCTTGATGGCCACATAACGACCGATTGCCGGGTCCTTGGCTTTGTAAATGATGCCCATGGACCCTCGTCCTAATTCTTCGATGATTTCGTAACGGCCAAGTTTTTGGATCATCCGCTTCAAGTCTCAAAAAACTTCTCATACTTTGTTTGTGACTGTTTGAATACAACTTCCTCTCAGAACCCAAACCTTCCTGGGTTTCTTCCTACAATAATCGCGGCAATCGTTTTGGGAATATACTGCCTGGTCTCTGCAGGCAGGGCTCTCATTCGGTAGAGATACCAGAAATTTCGCTGCTTGATCGGATCGGATACAGTTCGGACGGCGCGTTTCACTTTTCCCGGACCTAGATTGTAGGCTGCCAGTGCCAGCATCACGGAGCTCCCAGAGCCGAAATCAAGGATCAGTTCGCGGATGTATCGGCCAGCTGCCTGGGTTGACTTTCGAGCATCGAGCCGCTCGTCTGCATCAGATGACACCTTAAGGCCATAGGCTCTGGCAGTTTCTGCTGTGAACTGCCAAAGACCGGCCGTACCGGCAGTGCTTGAGCTGCCTGCAATAAAGGCGCTCTCGACTAAAACCATATACGCCAGATCGGGAGGCAGCTTGTCATTTTTCAACTGTTGTCTGGCGGTCTCCAGCTGCTTGCGGGCACGCCCAAGAGCTCTTTCCATGAGCGGACGATCTGTTTCCTGATATTGACGAATGAACCGTCTGACCTGCTCTACAAACTCACTGGAGATATTATATTCTTCGGCGCCAAACTCCTCCATAAGCTCCTGAATTTCCGATTCGATGAAATCCTGTTCTTCGCTTCGAACACCAAGCCGGTATAGCAAGTTCCGTTGCATCTCGAGGGCCTGATTTTGATATGTATCTAATTTTTGGATCAGTTCATCCATGCGTTGTTGGTCGTTTCCAGCAGACTGCATCTCAAGCTCAATCTGATGAATCTCAACGTCAATCTGCGACTTCTGCTTTTTCAAGTTTTGAATAGTCCAAATTGCATAAAGGCTGACTCCGGCCAGGGCAATGGCCAGAACCGCGATTGCGCTCTTAAATTTTTTGCTGGAGCGATGCAATGCTTTGTCCAGCATGTCGCGCATGATGATTCCTGTTTGGCCTCCGATTCCCGTGCGTCTCGCTTGACGAGCCCGCCTTACGGCTTCTTTGAGAGGGTCCTCTTCTCCCTGGCTGATGGAATCTCCTGAAGGGCTTACAAGGATAGATACTTTTCCTACTCCACCTGGTTGTTCGCTCATCTGTTCGGGCAAATGAGGAATTATCAGTGTCTCCTGAAGATCTGAATCTGGCGTCGCTTCAAGCTCAAACTGGAATTTGGGGCCGTCAGGTCCTAATGCGATCATTGCATTTTTCTGTAATTTCGTTTCCGTGATTCTTCTCCCGTCGACGTAAGTTCCATTGGTGCTGTGCAGGTCGTAGAGACAAAAAACACCTTGCTCCTGCCGTATTTCTAGATGCTGTGCAGAAACAATGGCCGCTTCAGCACCTTCAATCACCAGATCATTATCGGGATCCCGACCGATCCGGAAAACGGGTCCACGCATCCGATGACGCGTGCCCGCTAGAGAACCACCCAATCGTACGAACGATCCAGTGAGGGTGGTTTTTTTCTCGGTCTGTGGTTCCATGCGTTAGAAGGAAATATGAGAATCGCCCACTCTCACGCGATTATAGGCTGCTTGCAGAGGGAGCTGCAAGGCTTTTGTCGGAACCTGTGCAATGGGTCGGTTTCGGGATGAAGTTTTTGGTAGCCAGTGTGAGCGCAGCGAGCCGTGGTTTTTCAAGGTAGACAAGAATGCCCACGCTTCACAGAAAGCGCTCAGCGTGGCTTCGCAGATGGATCCCGGTTCAACCCCCGTAACCAACGCATTACGAATCCATGGGTTCGCTGTCAATAG
>JBGOVH010000132.1:0-6721 GCA_041478005.1 Terriglobia bacterium
AAAGCCCCCAGTTCAAGGGCCCTTTTGTTTTGCTTGTAGGTCGCCTCCGCCAAGTCCAGGGAATTTTTTTGAATTTTCAGATTTTCCCTCAATGAAACCACTTCCCAGTATTGTTCCACCATATTGGCGATGGCCTCATTCAGAGACGCTTCGAAATCTTGCTGCGTCCGTTTTAGGTTTCGCTGGGCAATCACAATGGGAGCCCGGTTGGGAAAGAGGCCCCGCCCTCTCAGTAAAGGTTGACTTAACGAGAAGTTCAGCGAGGCAAACAAGGATGGGTTCAAAAGCGTAAACACACTATTGTCGGCCTGCTTCTGAGAGTTGAAGAAAATGCTTCCTCGTGTGCCCGTCTGAAAGGCCTGGGAATAACTGACCTGTGAATTTTGAATAAGGCTGCTGAGTGTGGGGGCACCCTCTAGTTCAGATCGAGCAGGGGAAGTGGTACGGTTGGCGAAAAAGTTCGAGTCAACCACAGGGTCAAAAGGCTGATAAGCACGTAGAATGGCGAGTCTGGCCTCTTCTTGTTGCAGCTCCCGAATGCGCACTTCGGTATTGTTCAACAGCAACAGGCGGACCGCATCGTCCAAGGTAAGACGCAACCTTCCACTAATGACGTAATCCTTCAATCCCTGCGGCTCGCGGATGCGATTTGGCAGTTCTTGACGTCCCCAGACGCGTCGAAAATAGTCGCTCGCAGGAAAAGTCTGTGCCCAGGTTGGCAGACTTGTCCCGAGGACAAGCCAAATGAGCATACAGATCAGGGCTGATCGTCGCATGATCGTTTCTCCTTCGCTTGAAAATTGATGGAAGCTAGACGGCTGTGAAGCATCAGTTCGTGATGCCATCGCCCGAATATTCAGTTGCGATTCTCTATTGGTGAGAACTCTTACTCGTATCGGATCGCTTCAACAGGATCGAGGAGGGCAGCTTTTCTGGCAGGATAGATTCCGAAGATCAATCCGACGGAGACCGAAACCAGAAACGCCAGGATAATCGAGCTGGCGGTAACAATGGTGGACCAACCCGCCAAAAATGCGATCAACCGTGAGATTCCAAAACCTAGCAGAACCCCAATCAGGCCGCCAACAAAGGATATCAGGATGGCTTCAATCAGAAACTGCCGAATGATGTCCTTCTGGCGCGCACCAACGGCTCTGCGGATGCCAATCTCCCCTGTGCGCTCCAAAATACTGGCAAGCATGATGTTCATGATGCCGATTCCGCCGACCAGAAGGGAAATGGAAGCAATAGCGACCATCACGATGTCGAAGATTCGCTGAGTTCGCTGTTGTTCGGCCAGCAACTCGGCGGGGACCACCACACTGAAGTCTCCCGCGTTGCGGTGAGAGATGTTGAGAATGCCTCGAACCACGTCGGCAGTCGAGACACTGTCGTTTCCTGGCTCCAGTTGTAGATAAAGTCCATCGATCTCGTCCTTAATCCAGTTCATCGTGTCTTCTGTGCGAAGCAGGGCTGAGTTCAACGGAACGTAAATAAGATTGTTGCGGTCCTCCATGGGGATACCGGCCACGTCGGTCTGCGAGCTGATTTGGGGTCCGGCCACGCCAATCACTCGATACCATTGCTCATTGACTTTGAGGTACTCTCCGACCGCGTCTTGATGGCCAAAGAGGCTAGCCTTAGCGCCTTCTCCCAAAACGCAGACAGGCGCGGCCATCTCGTTCTCGTCACTGTCGAAGAAGCGCCCGGTGACAAGCCGCAAACCGGAAATGTGCTGATAACTGGCTGCGACCCCATAAACCGTTGGTGTATCACGTTGCGGCTTAGGAAGAAGTTTGGTAGGAATAAAGCGCTTTCTTGCTGTGGCTTCTGCAATCCCATTGACACTGGAGCGGATGACGCGGAGATCCTGAAAGCTTAGTCCCTGGGACAGCTTCCGAACTTTCTGCAGCTCTTGCCAGTTGTGGGCCTCCCTGGCTTCCACAATCAAGTTGCGCACTCCCAGCTGTTCAATGAAGGCCATGACCTGATGCTGGGCTCCAGCCCCAATCGAAAGCATGGAGACGACGGCTGCAACACCGAAAATGATACCCAGCATGGTGAGGAGTGTTCGAAGCTTGTGGGACGCCAGGTTTTGCAGACCGAGGCGCAAATCGGGTAAGAACTGGCCCCAGCTTCTTTGGATGATGGGTTCAGGCACAGGCACTTTGTGGAGCATCATCCGCCTCCGCCAGCAGGTGGCATGGGACCTACCGTCCGCTCCACCTTTCTTATCTGCTCGTCCGGGTTAACCAATGCCACCTCGGCGCCCTCTTCTAAACCCTCAATGACGACCTGACTCTCACCGCGAAACTTAACCTGGATTTCTTGGCCTTCGAATTTCTTGTCCTTCCTAACATAGACTTTGGACTTGCCATCTTTCTCAAAAAGAGCCTGGGGCGGCAAGTAGAGCACATTCTTGATCAAAGTGCCCGCGATGATGACCTGCGCCGTAATGCCGGGGCGAATCCTCGGGTCGGGCTGATCAAGCAGGAAGGTAACGTCAAAGCGCGGCACGGCGCCACCATTATACCACTCCCTCGAAGCCATTCCCGAAACGGTTTTGACCTTTCCGCTGAAAGACTTTCCCGGTAACGCATCGACGCGGACTTCCACGGGCTGGGCCGTGTCAAAGTTCGCCCGGTCGCTTTCGTTAACCTTGGCAGCAATTTCCATCTGGCCGACTTCATGCACCTGGGCGATGATACGTCCGGGATACACCTGGTCTCCCTCACGGTACTCCGGCATGGGCAAGCCAAAATTGAAACCTCCCATCACGTCATCATTCTGCCTCACGGCTACAAGACCGCTGAGGGGCGCCATGATACCCATGTTCTCTATATTCTTCTGGGCCTGCTGGATCATCAACTGCGCCTTATTCCGTTTCTCTTCCAAAACGGCTTGGGCGGCCTGACTCGAAGCCGCATGAGATTGGATGTCCTGTTCTAACTGTTCCAGGCGGCGTTTGGCTTCTTGCAGATTCAGCAGATTCTTCTTTGCATCAATTGCGCTGACGAGTTCGTTTCGGCCTACCTCCAGCTCGGCGCGACGAACGTCAAATCTCGCTTTGAGAAGAGCCACCTGATCCTGAGCAACCTGAACAGCGCCATCGGCTTTGCCCTTCGCGATTTCCTGCTCGGCTTGGAAAAGTTCAGAGTGATTTTGAGCAAGGATATGCTGCTGCTCGCTGGGATCAAATTCAATGACGACATCCCCTACCTGGACCTTTGTTCCAGTCTTCGCGAGCCGAATAATGCGAAGGGCTCCACCAATCGGCGGCGTAACCAGCGAGACACTGCGCAGGGCCCGCAACTCCCCAATGGTGTACACCTTCAACTCGACGTTGCCACGCTTCAAACGTACCGTAGGGACCTGCCGTTCAGTCTTTTTCATCTGCTGCAAGGCAACAACTCCCCCGGCGCCCATCACCAGCAGGCCGAAAAGGACAATGACAATTTTTCCCGTGTTGCGCATTCAAATCCCCTGCTGTGGTCTCACAAATTCCATTGGGAGTCCCGCGAACCCTTTGTTTCAGAGTTCGTCGCTAAGGCCGAGCCTCAGCTATAGGATTCTTTAGGGCAACCTTCTCACCAGGTCTCAAGCCTTTCGCCACCCAAAGGACATTCGACCCTCGTTTCATAATCTCAATGGCTCGCTCTTCGAACTTCGGACCTGAGTACACATAAGCTACGGTCTTCCCTTCCTTCTGAAATGAAGCCTCAGGAGGAATCAATATAGCATTCGGTACGCTGTCAACGGCTATTCGTGCCGTGGCACTCATTCCAGGCCGTATTTTCGGGTCGCCTTCCTCCAATTGCAGAGCGACATCAAAGTTTTTGGGAGGAGGCCAAGTGTTGAAATCCAGCTTCGCCAACGTACCAATTTCGGACACTGTGGCAGCAAAATCTTTCCCCGGCACGGCGTCGATTTTGACGACGGCTCTCTGGCCCGGCTTCACTCGACCCCGCTCGGTCTCGTCAACCCGTCCCGTTGCGCGGACACTAGACAGATCGGGAAGCTGTACAATGGGTGCGCCAGGCCAAGCTCTGTCACCTTCTTTGAATTCTGGAGCATTGTCCCAGCTTGTGCTGGCACGCCAGTTGGGCATCAAAGTCACCAGACCGTCCACCGGAGCTTTCAAGGACATCACGGCGATATTGTGCTCGGCTTCTCCGACCTCAAAGAGAGCTTTCTCCCGTTTTTGTTTTTTGCTTTCAACCTCCGCTGAAGTGGCTTCACCATCAGACGTTCTCTTGGTTTCGACTTCCCGCAGTTTCTGCTCTGCATCGCTCAAAGCCAGTTTCGCCTTTTCGCCGTCGATTTCAGAAAGAATTTCACGTTTGCCCGCTTCCAGCTTGGCTCGCTCCACGTCATAACGGTTCTTCGTAACCTGGGTGAGATTGTCCTCGTCCTTGATACGACCCTCGGCCCGAGTTTTTCCGATCTCGCCCTCGGTGGTCTTGAACTCTGATCGCTTCTGATCGAGGGTACGCTGGATGGTAGTCGTGTCAAATTGGACAACCACTTCGCCTTTCTTGACCATGGAGCCATTCTTGACGAGCGAGACGATCTGAATATCTCCGGCACCTGAGGGCGCTGAGAGTACAATCGACTTCATAGCCTTCAGTTCACCTCGGACTTGCACATAGTCGACAAACTCCCCCAGTTTGACCTCGGCGGTGGCGACATCTGGAGCATCTGGCTTCATCAACCCGACGGCGGCCAAGCCAAACCCGACAATGGCAATGAGGCTCAGGGTCATAATGAACCATCCTCGGCGCCGTCTGAGTTTTCTAACCATCGAGTTCATCGAGAAAACCCTTCATCAAGACTTGCAGTATTTCGAGAAACCGACATTCCCACCTTGAGGCCCGACTCGATGACGACTTCCATGTCGCTCATATCCCCGATCTTGACAAAGCGTTTTTCAAAACCAGATCCGTTCTTTGCCCGCACGAAATACTGGCCATTCTCAGATCCAATGGTATCCTTGGGTACGACCACCACGCTGGGTCTGCGTTCCACTTCAACATCAACAGCGGCAGAAAGATCAGGAATCAATCGAGGATTAGCCCCTTGGACGGAGAATAGGCAGACAAAAGTATACATCTTCTGGGAAAAATTGCTTTTGATGCCAATGGGAGCCATTCGCTCCAATTTGGCCAGAAAGGTGTTGTCCGGGTACGCGTCCAGAATCACCTTGGCAGTTTGCCCAACCGACAGATACCCAAGGTCTACCTGATTGAGGCGAACTCGCACCTGCATGATGGAGGGATTTACCACCTGCAAAATGGGAGACCCGGGCCGCACTTCCTCACCTTCCTGAATTTCCCCCATTCGCCCGTTTTTCCAGACGGTGCTCAGGACAGCGAGGCCGTCAATCGGTGCTCGGATCACCATACGTTCGGCATTTTTTTTCGTGAATGACAGGGCGTTACGAGCACGGTCGCGCTGAATCTCCAAAATGCGAAGTTCCGCCTGGGCAGCCCGCTGCTTCAGTTCTATCGTTTCCTGAAGCTGTTTCAGATTTGCCTTGGATTCTTCCAAAGTCAGGCGGTTTTTCTCAGCATCAATTTTCGAAACCACCTCGTTCTTTCGCATGTCCAATGTGGCAGTGCCAACCTTATTCTCGGCTTGCTTTAGCTCAGATTCGTCTTTTGCCCGCTTTGCAGTATGTTCTGCTTGCTTCTTTTTGATTTGTTCCTCCAGATCGCGATACTCTGCCAGGCGATCCAGAGAGTTTTTGAGCTGGGCCTGCCGGTCGAACTCAATCAGCATGGCACCTCTTTTCACCAAGGTCCCTGAGTGAACCAGCTTTGTCACAATCAATGGCTTGCCAATGCCACCCCCCCTTCCTTCGAAGTCCGACTCAGGCGCGCCGGCTCCCGCTCCACCCGTCACAGCTATGGTCAATTGAGGCGTGGTGACATTATAGGCTTCCACCGCTTCCACTGTGCCGTGCAGCCGCAGGTTCCGTACGAAGTCTTTACGCTCTACGGTGGCTGTTGTGATTTGTTCGCTCTTTGCGAGTTCAGGGAGTTTGTTCTTTGTGGCTCTTGCAGACCAGACCCCTGCCGTGACAAATATCGCTAGAAAAAAACAGATCCACCAAGCTTTTGAGGGTCTAATTTTCACCTGTCAAACCTCACAGGAAGTTTAGTACTGGCATCTTCTTCTTTACGGGGCAGAGCCATTGCGGAATCCTTTTCACCTTCGGCTCGGATCTCGGCGCCACTCAGACAGCCCTTGAAGTCTTGGCATCACCGATCCTAAAGGAACTGCTTTCGGAACTGCGACTTAGATTATCCCAATAGTTTAGATTCAGGGAAGTCCTAAAAAGTCTAAGAAAAACCCAAAAGGAGGTTGCATAGACAGATGACTCCAACTTAGCTAAGGTTGGTCGATTGCGACTTTCTATGACATGCGAAGTCCACGACTTACTTTCTCTTCAGCTACTGACAAAAGCGGAAAACTGTTTAGAAAAATGGGATTTAAAGAAAAAACGCAAGCGTTCAAACAGCTGTTCTGCCATGCAGCTCCTTTTCCAGTATTCTGACGGCAAGAGACCACCCTCAGAACTGACGCTGTGAACAGATTTGGAACCACCGCGTGAGGTTCATCGGCTACAGTGGAAGCACAATTTGTTAAGCGAACTCATTTAATTTAAAATGTCCATATATCTTCCTCAAAATAGAAGGAGAGTTCTTTTGTTTTTCTGCAT
>JBGOVH010000224.1:0-5264 GCA_041478005.1 Terriglobia bacterium
AACTGGATTTTTGCCCTAGCCCTGGCGTTCTCTCCCAAAGACCGCCTCTTTTCAGGATTACGGATTAATTCCAGCATCTTATCGGCAATAGCTGAAGATCGAGCGCGATCAACAAGTAGGGCTGTTTTCTCATTTTCCACCATTTCTTTAACACCCCCCAGATCAGGCGCAATGATGGCCTTGCCCAAAGACATGGCCTCTACGACAGTCATGGGCAGAGCTTCAGGCCCTTGGGAGGCAAGTACCACAACGTCCAACACGGCGTAGATCCTTTCAACATCCGAACAGTGGGGAATCAAAAAAACTGAAGAACTAAGGCGAGTATTCCTGGCCAGGCTTTCAACTTTCTGCTGGTAGTCCCGATCTTCACAGCATCCTGGAGCAGGATTGCCAGCCACCCAAAAGTAAGCGCGCGGGAACTCTTCGAGAGCAATCTTTGCAGCTTGGACAAATTCTAATTGTCCCTTAAAGGGAGTCACTCGACCGAGGACTCCAAAGCTGACAAAATCTGGATCCAAGGCAGGCTTGCCCAACGATTCCAAAGCTCTTTGTCTATTCAAACAAGCCTCCTCGCGCGGAATTGGGTTGTACAATACCTGGATTCGGCTGGCTAAGCTAGGACGAGCCTTGATCAGTGGAGTTGACGCGGCTTCCGAGCAAACGATGATTCGGTTGACCCATCTGGAAAAAAAGATCAAGGACCAAAGCTCTTTTCTGCCGGCAAAGACATTATGTAAATGCCAAATCACCGGCCGGCCCGTTATGCGCCCGGCGATGGCAGCGCAAAAAAAAACGCGAGGGCCATTGGCGTAAAGCAACGCGAAGTTTTCTTTGAGAATAGAGCGAATAATCAGAACAGCGCTGTAAAACGTTCTTACAACAAAAAGAAAAATTTCCTTTGCACCTTTCCTGCCGGAGCGCAGACTGCCAAGGGGGAGGTTCGTGACGGTGAGACCAGAAGCAGTCAGAGCTTTGGAGAAATCACCTGTCCCGGTTAGAGCAACCGATGCCTCAATACCGGAAGGCCTTAGAGACTCCAGAACATTGAGCAAAACTCGCTGACCGCCGCCTAGATTTCCAAATTGATCGAGGAACAGGATTTTTTGGCCCATGAAAAGTGGTGTCAAGAGCTCTGAGGCAGGGAGTCTAGCGGTTCGCAAAGCTGAAACAGTCCAGCCATTATTGCAAGAAACACAATCATGTTTCGCCAATAGGTGAAGATGTCTCCCGTCACCATCTGCACCATCTCTCCACACCAAAAGGCCAGCAGGAATGACGCATAAAGGCTGCAGTTTGTGGATGACCGCAGGCGGCACTTGTGAAGCAACCTAAGAATCACCCTGTTGAGGTAGAGGAATGCGACTATGCCCAGTATTCCCGTTTCAAAAAGCGAGCTCAGGTAACCGTTGTCAGCAATAATTTCCTTTCCAAAGAGATTCGTAAAGGGAATGGTTTTATAACCGATGCCGAATAGAAGCAGCCAGGGGTGGTCGGAGAAATAGGTGATCAAAGTCGTCCAGTTCTCCCATCGGCCGCTGGAGGCCAGATTCGGATCACTCCAGAATTCCATCAGCGCCCCCAGTCTCCGGTCGAAAAAGTTGAAGATCAGTTCCGGGGATAACCGGTAAAACAAAAACAAAAAACCTCCGGTCAAAAGGATCAGTAGGATCACTGCATTTAAACGGATCTTTCTTTGCAGCAGGATGAAAACTCCGCCCGTTACTAATACATTTAACCAGCATCCACGCGAATACGACAGGAAGAGCGCAATGGTGAAGATTCCAGTAGAAACAAGAATACAAGCCTGACCAATGGTTGAAAACCTTCCTCGCAGCGAATAGAGCAGAAACAAGGAAAAGGATAGAAAGAAGGCGCACAAATTGCCAAAGCTGCTGGCTTCGTAAAAGACTCCTTGAGCGCGACGAATTCTTTCACCTTTCAAATAGATGAACTGATCGGCAAAAGGATGAGGGACGGGCAAGGGGTAGTAGAAATCGATGATCCCGTAAAGCGCAGATAAGGCGCCCAACCAGAGCAAAAAGGTGAAGAACTTAGTCAGTTGATTCTCGCTTTTCAAGATAAAAAATCCCCTGACCAACAGGTAAGTCAAGAACGGCTGGAGAATGAGAAGAAAACGCAAGAAGCTCTGTGTTGCCTGATCGGGTCCCGAAAACCAATAGGCAAATGGGAGGGAAATAGCCAGGGACATCAGGAAATAAAACGCTGCCCGACTCAAGGAATTGGAAGGCAGACTAAACTCTTCAAATCTGACCAGGAGCATCATTCCACTAATCAGAAAGAGAAGATTGGAGACATAAATGGGGATGTTTCCACCAATTGTTGACGGATAAAAGGGCGGGATTACCAGGGCTGTTGCTGCCACCCCATAAAGCCAGATCCTTGGCGATTGAATGCAATAAAAAGTAAGGGCTAGGAACGCAATACCGGCGGTAAGAACAATAAAAGCGGGCAGCGACCCCGAGGCTACAAAGATTCCCAACGTTACCGCCAGACTCAGAGTAATTGTCACCTCAAGCCGGGAACTGGGATGAAAGAGAGCGCTGATTGAAGAAAACTCCATATTTGTTCCAGAGACCCCCTAGAAGTCCTGAAGAACAAAATCTACAGTGAATTTCCAAGTGATTTGAATGGAAAATAAGAAATAACAAATGGGAGATGGAAAATGCCTTTACTTCATTGGTGGGGGAGAGCATCCTGATTGGGAGCCTGATTCCGAGACAGTTCACTGGAAACCCCCGGCGCTCTTCCTAATCTCTTTAATTTTCTCTTCACGAATCGTCTCGACCTCAATCTGGTTCTGCGCTTTTGGCAACCCAAGATTGTGTGACAAGAGGGCTAAGAGAATTGAAACCATAAGTCCCAAGCCTCCAGCGATGAGGATATTCAGAAGGATTCTAGGCTTAATAGGCTTTTCAGGGACAATTGCAGGGGCCATCACCTTGAGGTCCGTAGAGCGAGCGCTGACCATTAGGGAAGCTTCCTGATATTTGTTGCTCCAGGTTGCGTAGTTCTTCTGTGCCGTCTGGTGATCTTCAGATAGCTGATCTAACGTCATCTCTTTGGTTGCTTTTTCCCGGAGCAATTGCGTTAGTTTCTGTCTATTGCTGACCAAACCTTTCTCGCGGGCTTGTAATCCCGCCTTCAGTGCCTGGATCTCCAAATTGGTATCCACCAGGCTGTCTTGCACCTGCTGGTAGACTGGGTTTACGAACTCCTCTCTGACTTGAGAGTTCGCCGGGTTCCGCGGTTTGTCTATGCTCTTCGAAGGCAGGCCCTCCTCCGAAATCTTGTTTTCGTCCCATTCACGGTTAAGCGCGATAGTTGGCTTGTGTCTTTTCAGTTCTTCCAAGCTGTCAAGTCTTGCGGAGGCGATCGAGAGTTTCACGCTTAGCTCTGAAATCTCGGACTCGTTCTTTGACTTCACTTCCAGGAGATTCCAAACGGACTCGCGCACGCTCTCCAGTCCGGCACCCTGATTGAACTCCAACAGACGCTGGCTGACAGTCTCCAATTGCCTTGAAGCCTGGTCCAATTGTTGTTTTAGAAATCCACGAGTCTTTTGGGCATCTTTGAGGTTCATCTGATCAATGAAATTCTCAGCATTTTGGGCAAAGTAATTGGCAATATCGGTGGCTAGCCTGGCGTTAGGGAAATCGACGCTGACTTCCAGCAATCGTGTGTTTTTGGAAAGTTCTACCTGGAGAATGCGACGTTGCTTGAATTGCTCAACACTCATCTGGTAGGGAAGCTTGTCGAGATGAAAATTTTCGACCGTCTTCTGGATCAGGTAGTCGCTGTTGATCAGAGTCTCGTAAGAACGGAGGAGTTCGAAATAAATGAAGTTCGGAGCGCGCAGATCTGTATCCGCAATCTTTGATTCCGCGATCATCAAGTACGCAGTGGCGTTGTAGATTTTTGGTTGAGACAGGCTAAATACGCCTGCGCTGATCGCGCAGGTCAATGTGCTCAAGAAGACGAGCTTACGCCGCTTGCGAACGACGGCCCATTTATTCCAAAGCGATGAATCTTTGACATCCAGGGGCATGGATTTTAGCTCCTCGTGAATTCAGAATAGCCGGCGTGAAAGATTAAACCCTAAGGTCAACCCTCGAAATGTATCATCCGCCCCGTTGAAAAGTGAAGCCCTGGTTGCAGAACGCTGGGACATCGTCGTGCCAGGCGAATTTGTGAGCCCAAGTGTAAAGCTATGACGAAAGAGCTTTTTCTGGATTCCAAACATAAATGCTGACCGGTGCACCCCTTGCAGTCCGGATGTGCGTTGAATAGCTTCAGCAATGAAAGCAACCGTAGGGCGAAAGTCCACCGAGAACCCTGCTCCGATAGCTGTGTTGATTTCACCGTCGAGTTTTGGAGCATTCCCGAAAGAAGCAACGATCGGACGGCTATTGAACGAGATGGTAGGCACCAAGTAAAGCTGTGCGCGCTTCTTCAAGCTCCGTGCGATCGCAAATTCCAGGGTCGTGGCAAAATTCCTGGAAAAATGATTGGCTCCTTCCACCCCCACTCGAAAAGTGCTTGAGAATGGATTCCCCTTAGATTCTTGGGAGAGCTGTGCTCCGCCGGATACCTGAATGATTCTACCCAAAGCTGTAGGGACTCGATAAATTCCTGCGAAAAATGTGTCCGTGACTCCATAGGTAAATCCAAAACTGGAAATTGAAAATCCGTCAAGGCCCAGCAAGCTCGAAAGTGACCCGTCTTCGAATGCTTGATCATAGGAAAATCGATGCGTAAAATCGACAATCAATGATTTTCTTTCTAGATGATGCGTGGTCGGAAGGGTCCAAAGTACGATGTCTTCAGTGTAGTAAACCTCTTTTTCTTTCACCTTTGGCTTAGTCTCTTTCGCCGCGGAAGTAGCAGGGTGGCCGTCCGCTGTCTGGGTCAGGTTGGCTTGAGGCTCTAACTCGGATACCAACTCATGGATGGACTGGGTTTGAGTATTAATCAAATATCTCTTCCCGTCCTTCTCCAGAATGATTTGTGAACTAGAATGGTTAACAAAATGAACGCCTTCAAGCTGTGCCACAGGTGAAAGCTGAATTCCAGCCAAATCGTCATTTCTCGTTGCGTCACTGGCGATGTGAGGCAATGCCGAACCGCTACCAGGGATTTGTGCCCAAGTAGATTGAGAGAATGCCAAGGGAAGAAGAATTAATATAGCAGCGGGAATTCGCATGAGCAGTCAGCCTCCGGGTCAGACGGACATTTTATACAGTGGG
>JBGOVH010000423.1:0-3645 GCA_041478005.1 Terriglobia bacterium
CCCGGCCTTGTGAACGCTTCTCAAGCGTTCACCCCTCTCCCCCAATGGGGGCGAGGGAGTTAAATCAATAACTTCTACTCTCCACTCGCCCTCATTCAAGGGAGAGGGGCAAGGCGGTGAGCGGGCGCCGCCCAATTGGCAAGCTATTTCAGATACACAACACTAGATATTATAGACTAATTTCCTGGGAAAGTGCCTCTGAGCTTCTTTGAAAATAGATGCTCCGTTATGAATGGTTTATTCTGCTCTCAATGCATCGAGTAAAGGAGATCGCACGGCGGCGACGGTAGCCAATATCGAGGCAACCATGCCCGTTGCAAAGACAGTCAACAAAAGTCCCGCCAGCGAAAAACTGAACGGCTGTCCGCCTCGTGAAAACAGGGCAGGAGCAATGGCCAGCAGTGAACACATCAAACCAGAGCTCAAGCCACAAAAGAGAAGTAAAATATTTTCACCGATGATCATCAATGCCAGGTGCCGCTCCGTATATCCTACAGCTCGCAGCAAGGCGAGCTCACGGCGATGTTCCAAAACATTGCGAAGCAGCACAGTGGCCAGCCCCATCGTTCCCAGCAAAAGCCCTAGGCCACCCAAAGTCTGAAATGTGGAGAGATAGGTGTTCTCAACGCGATGAAAGCTTTCCAGACGATCGGCCGTGGGTGTAATGTCAAAGCCGTAATCCGCCAGGCGATTCTCCAAAAGCCCAGTCACCTCCTGAGACTGCTCAGAAGGCACGTCAAGGAGAAAGAAACGGTATCCCACCAGAGTGGGGAATAGCCGCAAGAAATTGCTTTCCGACATCACAAACTCGCTCTGGAACACGCTATCGCTCAGCGCAGCCACCACTCGAAGCCGCACCGGATTTCCATCGCTCTGATTCAAAACCCAGTCGTCGCCTAACTTGAGGTGCAGCACGTAAGTCATAGAGTTGGCATCAGTGATAATCGGAATGGCGCCGTCGGAGAATTGCCGATTTAGAAGAAGCCAGGGGCTTTCTCTCTCTTCCCTAGTTTGCGCCAGAGATTCCTGAAAGGAAAAGCGGGACCTGTTGAGAAAATCTTGAGGGGCTCCCAGGATTCGGGGAGTTTGTGGCTGATAGAGATTCAGGCAACTGACATCATCGCCGGAACGCACTCGAAAGTTTATGAACCTCGCCGTAGAGAGAATCGGGTCGTTCGGAGTCGAAAGATTAAGGGCGTCGCGACCTTCTGGAGTGTTCGGGTCATGGACCAGAGGAAGAAGCGAATTGGCGAGCAAGGGAAAACCCCCACTGCCGGATTTCTTTTCGCTGGAAATGATCGGTTCCTTTCGACGAAAGGCATCTACGGAAACGATAATAAATGTAGCCGAGGCGATCAAGGCGATGCAAAGCACACTTCGGCCAGGTCGTGAGGTCATGTTTCTTACACCCAAGCGCAAGACGGTCCACCAACCGGGCTTTTCGAGAATCTTGGGGTGTCGTCGACGAAGCCATGCCGATTGGAAGAAAAGCAGCGCAACCAACAGGAACGAACCGGCGCCAAAAAAACCTAGAACGTAACCAATCGTACCCATGGCTGCAAGGAGAAGAAGAACCAGCCCGGCGAGCCCGAAGAAAATTCCGACAATGGGAGTTCGAAGACTGCGAATCAGATGCGGATAGAATCGGGAAGACTGCTGTTCTCTCTCTCCGGTTCTCCCTATCTCCGCTTCTCCGGAACCCGTTTCCATTGCATACGTTGCTCCAGCAAGCAGACTGCGTGGAGAGGCTGGAGCCGCAGATCGAAGTGTCCTGACAATGCAAACCAGAGCCGCGACGATCCCAGCCAAGCACCCTGTGACCAGAGATATTTTCGAGACATGGAGTGTCAAACGGGTCGTGCCTACGGCATCAAACCACCATGTGCGCAAGCCCAGCATCATCAGCCCGCCATAGCCCAGTGCGCCAGCGACTCCCACGATACTTCCGATTGCAGACAACGCCAACCCTTCACTTAAGAACAGCTGACGAATCTTCTCGGGAGGGAATCCAAGAGTGCGTAGAACGCCGATTTCTCGGAATCGCTGTTCTATACCTAGACGGAAGAACAAGACAGTCAGGAGAAACGCAGAGATCACCAGGAAACAACTGAAATAAAGAAAGTAGGCCGCAAAGTCCGTGGCGCCTTTCGAGGCTTGCAAGCCCTGCTCCCGGGTATGGACAATTGAGAATCCCATCTGAGCGGGGCTCAGCATGGACCGTAACTGACGCTGGAAAGGCGCCAAGAGTGCTCCCGAGCCTGCCTTTTCTTGGATTGAACCTAATGACGCCGATGAACTGGAACTCGGAAAAATTCTGAGGGAAGAAATGGATCCAAATCTTGACTTCCACAATTGCTGCGCTTTTTCTAAGGGGATAAATGCTTTTGGAGTTGTGCGGAAATCCTTCCAGTACTTTTCGTCTTGAGGGCGGATGCGGGCAAGATCCATAGGAAAAGGAGGATCCCAATCAGAGAGACTCTCAGACTGGGTGATTCCGGGATACTCCGGCGCCAGCGCTCGATCTGCGGCAATCCCTTTCATGGCAAGGACGCCTTTTAGTTGAAACTGGGCCGTCTCTGTAGCCAGCCGCCCTGCCTCTTTCCAAACGTAATACTCGAGGGTTAGAACTTCGCCGGGATGGGCTTTGAGGTCACTGGCAGCCCAATCGTTCAGTAGGATTGGAGGCATTCCGGAAAAGGAGTTTTCATCCACGACGCTTATCTTTTTTCCTGCAGCGTCCCTCTGCAATTGCGCAAAAGTATCCGAGTCGAGCGCTGTCACCAAAGAATAAGGAATCTCCCTTTCCCCATCTCGAATGCTGTTCGCCAGGTAAGTGAATATCGGCATGCTCTGGAAACCCAGTTGGGTCGAAACATTGAGGGCCTTCTGAGTCAAGTCATCGGTCAGCAATGTGCTTCGTCCTTCGAGAGAGAGACATTGGGCGTTCTCCAGGAAACGCAAATTGATCCCAAGATCGTCCAGAGCGAATGTGTCTTGCACAAGGGGTTGGATAGATTTGCTAGATTCTTGCTGCAAAGCAGATTTATCAAGCCTGTCCAAGCTTTTCATTGAAAACAACAGGATGTTTGCTTTCTCGTCCTGTTCCAGGTCTTTCTGCAGGCGCCTCAGAGGAACAAAGGCAGCGCGGATTGTGCCTTGCTGTGGCTTAATAGAAAATTCTCCTAGACGCCCGGCTGGAAGTGTCTCACGCAGGGTTAGACGAATGGTTCGACTCAGCTTGTCTCTGCGACCATAGAGAAATTCTGCAGGAATATCAGATGGAGATTCGATTCGAACTAGAAGGGAATCGCCTGAGCGAGCGCATAATTCCTGCCCCAGAGCAGGGCTGATGAGGACTTCACGCTGGCCCGGAAAATTCTCAGGGGCGCTCTGCAAGTGAAACCGCCAGAAACGATCGTCTACACCAAAAATTTGAACTCCAAGGGCGCGACGACCGCTTTCTTGGTGAGTCACGAACCCCTCGACCGAGATAAGGGGACATACCTCTTTGAAGTGAACACCAAACTGCGGGTGTGAACGCAAATCAAAAGCAAGCTTTTCGCGGAAGAATTGTGTTGACGAAAGGACGAAAGCGGTTTGGCCAATCTGGCTGATGAAGAGGTCCCGCAAGCTTCCTCGAACTGA